>NZ_JBFSUV010000004.1:0-137977 GCF_041467515.1 Vibrio sp. 10N.247.311.12 | reverse complement strand
TATGAGGTGATGATATCACCTCTAACTAAGTGACCAAATTCAGCGTACCACTACAGACTAACCCACCTTTTCTCTATGACGAACGCACTGTTTATAACTTACACCTCTGCCTTTTGTGTCTCATTCGTAGCAAGTTTTATTGAGTTTAGAATTGCGACTAAATATACTGGGGACATCATCAGACGGAGGACAAAAATGAATAATAAAAACAAACATATAGTTTTAATTCATGGTCTATATATGCCTGCGTTGATCATGCAGTATCTGGATAGAAACTTCAAAAAACGCGGCTTTACAACGCACAAGTTTGCCTACAACTCGCTGCGTTTCCCTTCTGCAGCCAAACGCCTCAATCGCTTCGTGAATGCTCGCTTTAATGAATACGATGAGGTCTATTTCTTTGGTCACTCACTCGGTGGCTTACTCATTCGTCACTACTTTAAGTTTTATCAGCCCAATTTTGCCGACACCTGCATTATTACCGCAGGGACGCCGCACAATGGGGCAACTATCGCCAAAACACTGTCGAATCATGGGCTTGGTTTTATATTTGGTTCGAGCAAAATGATCTTAAGCGATGGCCTGGGTGATTATGATATTGATGTGCCGATTGGCGTGATTACAGGTACCTACGACGCCGGAGTCGGACGTATTGTTCTGGGAAGAAACCCGGGCGATGGCACAGTCACACTCGAAGACGCCAACCTGAGAGGAGCAACGGATACTTACGCCCTCAAACTCAACCACACGGCGCTCGTCTACTCCAAAGAAGTCGTAACACTGTCGGCTCAGTTCATCGAACACAGAGCTTTTAAGGATGCTTCATAGCTTATTTCCATTAGCTTTTGCGCGTTGACTCCTGTATCGAGCTCTGTTCTCTTATATGTGAAAGACAAAAACAAAAATACCACTCTGCGATAAGAGTGGTATTCAAAGATTCATTACTGAAAGTGAGTGCTTGTTATACTTTCTATACTTGTTACAAGCGATTAACTCGTGTTGGTAGGAACACCTCACCCAACATGCATCGCACCGAACCACCACCAATGTCTTCAATCGTTTTCACGTTAAATGGTAGCAGCTTGCCGTGTGTCGAAAGCTGAGCTAGTTGGGCTGGAGAAAACGCATCGTAAGCCGATTGAGACATCGCGATCACCTTGTCGCCATTCACGGTTTCCAATTGCAGAATATTACCGCAGAATCGGTTCATCTGATCAATTGAGATAGAGATAACCTGCTTATCTTTAGCAAGCGACTTCACCACAAAGCGGCGTTCAAACTCAGGAATCACTTCATCACAGATCACGCAGAAGTTATCGCCAATCGCCATCATCACATTGGTATGGTAAATCGGTTGGCCAGACGGTAATGCCGTTTGGAACGAGACCACGCGAGAATAACCAATGCGCTTCGCATAATCTTCTAACACTTCGCGGTCACAACGCTGAGAAAGCGCAGCGTAGATGGTCTTGTTGATATGGTCGATAACCATAACGCCCGTGCTCTCTAGATAAGAACCTTGCGCGATGTAAGACTCTAGAGACTCGATATGGTTAACAATGCGACCCGACGCTTCTAACGCTTCAATAAGAGCATTTGGCTTAACTTCATTCTGACGGTTTTCACAGGCCATAGGGAAAGTGAATAAACTTCCATCACTACAAGTACTGAACCAGTTGTTTGGGAAAACAGCATCCGGCGTTTCAACGCCCAATTCTGGGTAATCAAACTCTACAACTTGCACACCTTCTTTACGCAACGAAGCGACCATAGCCTTAAATTCGGCCATCGTTTCTACCTTCACCTCAGCTTCGGTCAGATTCACTCTGTGCTGAAATTCGTTATCACGTGCTGTTTCTTCGTTAAATTTAAACTCTTTTGGCGGCACCATAACAACGCAATTGGCGTTTTGAACATTAGTAATATGAAGTGATTTTTTGTGTAGGTTTAACATTTCAACCGTCCCTATCTTTTATTTACTTCAGAATTGTAAACAACTTGTTACGATAAGATTCACTGAAAAGAATATTGATTTGAATATTTATCCCAAACAATTACTGCAGATCTTAGATTAATCGGTAATTTTTACTGCAAGATAACAGCACATCAGAAAGAACCAACTGTATGCATATTCGTTAAGTCACTTTATGGATAAATATTCCGATTCCATTTTCTCGCCCATCACGAGTTTTGATTACAATTTAATCCATTTAGCGTTAGGATTATCACCGTTGCATAACAATCAATTACGTTTGAAATCAGCTTAACTTTTCCTGTCTAATTCAATCTAAAATAAGCGTCATGAAAGACACTCTTTGGACCTTTCCTGCATCGCTTAGACAAAGTTTTAGTGTTTTAAAGCCAAGTACCTAAATAGGCGCTAGAACAAAATCCATCGAATGATTTAATACTGATAAGAACCCATGGGCGCTTATATAATTTCAAACTAAGACAGTTAAATTTCAAATCAAGACTATAAAAACAAAGCTGCACCAACGATGCAGTCGCTTATAGATGCACTAGCTTATAAAGGGAAATCTATGTACAAGAAATTTGAAGGCTTTACTGAAGCCTTTCCAAAGGGAGAGCCGATACAACCTCCTACTGGCATACTGGCATTCTGCCGCCATTACACTCGAGGTTTCGAAAAACCATTGATTTTGCTCGGGTTGATGAGCATGACCATCGCGATCATCGAAGTCGCGCTGTTCGGTTACATGGGGCAATTGGTCGACTGGCTATCAACAAGCAACCCAGACACTTTCTTAGCAGACAACGAATCGACATTGATGGGGCTCGGTATTCTGCTGTTGGTTGTGATGCCAATCTTGATCAGTGTTTACTCGCTATTGCTTCACCAAACTTTGCTGGGCAACTACCCAATGTCGATTCGTTGGTTAGCACACCGCTACCTTTTGAAGCAAAGCCTGTCCTTCTATCAAGATGACTTCGCCGGACGTGTCGCGACCAAAGTGATGCAAACCTCGCTTGCAGTGCGCGAAACTGTGACCAAGATGGTCGATGTGTTTGTCTACGTGACGGTTTACTTCACGGCGATGCTGTTCATGCTTGCTGAATCAGATTGGCGCTTGATGGCTCCGATGCTGATTTGGCTATTCGTTTACATCGGTATTCAACTGCACTTCGTGCCAAAGCTAAAAGACGTGTCTTCAGAGCAAGCGGATGCGCGATCGTTAATGACAGGTCGTATTGTCGATAGTTACACCAACATCGCGACGGTGAAATTGTTCTCACACAGTAAAAGAGAAACCGAATACGCCGAAGAAGGCATGGAAGGCTTCCTAGATACTGTGCACCGCCAAATGCGCTTGGTAACCGGCTTCAACATCTGCGTGGAATTCGCTAACTATCTATTGGTGTTCAGCATTGCGGGTATCTCTATCTACCTATGGCTAGATAGCGCAATCACCGTGGGTGCAATCGCGATTGCGGTCAGCTTGGCTCTGCGTATTAACGGCATGTCGAAATGGATCATGTGGGAAATTGGTGGTCTGTTTGAGAACCTTGGTACCGTGATTGACGGCATTAAAACTCTGTCTAAGCCTATTGCTATTGAAGACAAGAAAGACGCGAAGCCTCTGGAGGTTCCACAAGGCGGTATCAACTTCGACAATGTAAGCTTTAACTACGGTGAGAATAAGGGGGTGATCAACAACCTAAACCTCAACATCAAACCGGGTGAAAAAGTGGGTTTGGTTGGCCGTTCAGGTGCAGGTAAATCGACCCTAGTTAACTTACTACTGCGTTTCCACGATGTAGAAAGTGGTCGCATCCTGATTGATGACCAAGAGATCTCGAGCGTTACTCAAGATTCTCTGCGTAGCAACATAGGTATGGTGACCCAAGATACCTCACTGCTGCACCGTTCGATCAAAGACAACATTCTTTACGGTCGACCAGAGGCATCAGACGAAGAAGTATACGCGGCAACTAAACAAGCACACGCGCATGAGTTTATCGAAACGCTAACCGACCCGTTTGGCAACATTGGTTACGATGCTCAAGTAGGTGAACGTGGCGTTAAGCTTTCTGGTGGTCAGCGTCAACGTGTCGCTATCTCACGTGTTCTTTTGAAAAATGCACCACTATTGGTTCTCGATGAAGCAACTTCTGCACTCGATTCTGAGGTAGAAGCGGCCATCCAAGAGAGCTTAATTGAGCTAATGGAAGGCAAAACGGTTATTGCGATTGCACACCGCCTGTCGACCATTGCAGCGATGGATCGCCTGATCGTACTCGACCAAGGCAATATCGTTGAAGAAGGCACGCACCAAGAGCTGATTACACAAAATGGCATCTATGCTCAATTGTGGAATCACCAGACAGGTGGCTTTATTGCCGATGATCTTGAGCAAGCTACGAACGCTTAATTTTTGTGCTATTTTAAAAGTGCGATGTGATTCACACCAATTTGTTTATTAGCGGTAAATTACACATGGCAGAATGTTATGTCGTAATTATATAATGACATTAACACCAAAGACGCCTCGCTTGCGCGTTCTGGAATAAGGCTAGACTTCGGGGGGAGGCTAGCCTTTTTATGCCTGCTATTTGGCGCTCTTTGCTACCTGTCCAATAAACTTCATCGATCCTTTTGTTTTTTTCTTGGCGTTTTTTTCTTAAAATGCGCGCAATATTCTTTCTAGAGATCAACCATGAACAAAAGTGTCTTAACTAACGTTATTGCGTTAGCACTGCTTGCTGGCGGCTATGCGACAGCAAACCAATACTTGCTTTACGCAGGCCTATTCGCCTTTTCTGGTGCCATCACCAACTGGCTTGCGATTCACATGTTGTTCGAGAAAGTACCCGGCCTATACGGTTCAGGCGTTATTCCAGCACGCTTTGAAGAGTTCAAGGCAGCCATCAAGCAACTGATGATGGAGCAATTCTTTACAGAAAGTAACATCGACCGCTTCCTAAGCAGCGAGATGACAGGAAAGTCGCTCAATCTAGAGCCTGTGATTCAGAAGATCGACTTTAACCCTGCATTCGACTCACTGGTGCATGTTATCGAGAACTCTCAGTTTGGCGGTATGTTGGCAATGTTTGGTGGCACAGAAGCACTAGAGCCAATGAAAGCGCCGTTTGTTGAGAAGATGCAAGAATCTGTGATTGAAATCAGCAAGAGTGATTCTGTAAAAAATGCCATCAAAGACGAGCTAGAATCGCCTGCGATGATGGATGAAATCAAAGAAAACATTGAGGCGATCATCGATCAGCGCTTGAATGAACTAACACCTAAGCTGGTTAAAGAGATGGTTCAGACCATGATCAAGAAACACCTTGGCTGGCTTGTGGTTTGGGGCGGTGTATTCGGTGGTGTGATTGGCTTAATCTCTGCGGCCATTACGCTTTAAGGCGAACAAGTTTATCGGATTGCTCTTTATCTGACGCTCAACAAAAAATGGAAGCTTATTGCTTCCATTTTTTATATCTAAATCACGTTGGTAAGCGAAATTAGGCCACTATTTTAGAGTTGCCAACAACTCAGGGTTCACGCCGAAGCCCTTTTTATGCTCTTCAATCACCACTTCACTACGTGTCTGAATCACACCAGGCAAGGTGCCCAGCTTGGTGGCCATAAACGCTTGGTACGCCTTCATGTCTTTCACTCGAACCTTGATCATGGTGTCAAAGTCACCCGACAGTGAGTAGCACTCTTCCACCTCAGGCATCATTTCCACGGCTTGGGCAAATTTGTCGAAGATCGAAAAGCTAGTCTGATCGAGACGGATATGGATAAAGACTTGAACATCGAGTCCCAGCTTTTCTGAACAAAGCTCAGCATGATAGCCCGTGATGTAGCCCTCTTTCTCCAATCGCTTGAGTCTATCAGAGCAAGGTGACGTCGTAAGGTTGACCTGTTTTGCCAGTTCAACAACAGGTAAACGCCCTTTCATATGCAGAATTCTTAGTATCTCTTTATCGATACGATCGAGCTGATGCTGAGACATAACATTCCTTAAACATTCTAAATTCCGCTCAGTATATTCCATACCAAGTGCAATCGAAGAAAACCTCGCTCACACATTTAAAAACTAAATGCACGGATGATATTCACGCAAGATATAAACACATACAAATAGATAAGAACCCTTATAAATCAAACTCTGGTTATTAACAAATTATTATAGAAATGACCCGATTAACAAATAAGTTGAGCCGGAAACGAAAGAAAGGATATAGGCCAAAGTGAATAATATAATTATCAAAGAGAAAGGATGACTCTATTATGAAAACGCAAGAACTCGCATATAAACCTTACGGTATTGGTTCATGGACACACGTAACGGTATCAAAAGATGTTGCTCAGGCACTAGCAAATGAATACTCAAACTATGGTTGGGATGTGAAGATTGATGGCGACGCCATTGTTGCCGAGCTAGCACTCAAAGCCGCATAGAAACGCAAAAACCTCCTAAAACGGAGGTTTTTTGATCTAAGTTAGTGAGCGCTTACTGTAAGTTAAGCTAAACCAATTTGGGGTACAGTACTTCCTGTTTCGCAACGACAATTGCACGTGCGGCAGAAGTGCTGAGTTTCCATATCGTAGTACAGGTTTCCACTAAATAGTTTTGACGTCCATTGCATCATACGGCCAGAAGCTGTCTCGGGCTCTGATTCACAACGTTTCATTATAGACTTATGTAGTGTTGTTTTTTTACATCCTTTGCAATAGAGATCAGGCATACCTTTGTCCTATAGGTCTTTAGTGGTTACTGACAATTGACACATCATGTCCAATTCGGTTCCACAATTCACCGAGCTAATGACAAAAGTGAGCGCCAAGTTCAAAAAATAGCCATTTTTCTATTTTATTTTTTGACATCAAACGCCACCAACAAGACAGACCTTTCATTTCTCGCTCAAGATCCTTCGCTTTCGATTTACATTGTAAACCCCCATTTCAATATCAGAAAACCTCGAATAAACTTAATTTGAAATAAGACAAAGGTCGTACTCACATAAAAAAATAGAGCCACCGAAGTGACTCTATTGTTCATGTCTTTTGCTAATTCATTGGTATTTTTACAATGTAAATTAGTCTAGCTCAACAAGGTTCTTCTCGAACTCAGCGTGTTGCTTCTTAACTTCGTCTTCTGGCTCGCCAGTGATTAGGCTCACGATAACGATAGAGATAGTTGATAGGATGATTCCCGGTACGATTTCGTACACATCGAACCAACCGCCCGTGAACTGTTTCCAAAGTACAATCGTAACACCACCAACAACGATACCCGCTAGAGCGCCGTTACGGTTCATACGAGACCAGTATAGGCTCAACACGATAGCTGGACCAAATGCAGCACCGAAACCAGCCCATGCATAAGATACAAGGCCAAGAACTGAACTGTCTGGCGTCATCGCTAGCACAAGTGCAATTAGAGAGATTAGGATTACCGCGAAGCGGCCTACACGAACAATCTCTTCAGACGTCGCATCTTTCTTAAGTACTTGCTTATACAGATCTTCTGCTAGTGCAGATGAAGATACAAGTAGCTGTGAATCCGCAGTACTCATGATTGCCGCTAGGATTGCAGCAAGTAAGATACCTGCGATTACTGGGTGGAACATCGCGTTCACAAGAAGCATGAAGATCTTCTCGCCATCGTCTAGCTTAGGCGCGCCAGAGTTAGTCACGTAGATTAGACCAACCAGACCTACTAGCATTGCACCAACCATAGACAGAGCAGACCATACCACCGCGATACGACGCGCTGTTGTTAGGTCTTTGTTGCTACGTGTTGCTTTGAAACGAGCAAGGATGTGTGGCTGACCGAAGTAACCTAGACCCCATGCCGCTAGCGAGATGATCGCGATAGCAGAAAGTGGCTCACCTTTCACATCATTCCATAGCGTGAGAAGCTCTGGGTTGATGTTGTGAAGATCAGTCGATAGCTGACCAAGACCACCGTTCATCGCTGCGATTGGTACAATCAATAGCGCAGCAGACATCAGCAGACCTTGAACCAAATCCGTCCAAGATACCGCAAGGAAACCACCAAATAGCGTGTAAGAAACCACACATACTGTACCGATGATTACCGCTGTTGTGTAATCTAGGCCGAATACTGTTTCAAACAATTTACCACCTGCTACCAAGCCAGAACTTGTGTAGAAAAGGAAGAATAAAAGGATAAAGAAAGCAGAAATTGTTTGGATCAGCTTAGAATTATCATTGAAACGACGAGATAGGAACTCAGGTAGCGTCAGTGACTCTGTTGTAATGCTGTAAGTACGCAGACGCTTAGCACTGATTAACCAGTTCGCCCAAGTACCAACTAGCAGGCCACCAGCAAGCCAGAATGCTTCAAAACCAGCAGCATAAGCGTAACCCGGTAGACCAAGTAGCAGCCAACCACTCATGTCTGATGCACCAGCAGAAAGTGCAGCAGGCCATGGGCCTAGCGAACGACCACCTAGGAAGTAGTCTGTCGAGCTAGAAGTACGTTTGTAAGCAATAACACCGATCGCTAGCATCATAATTAGATACGCAATGAACGTCGTCGTTATTGCAAAACTGTTTTCTATCATTTGATAGTCCTCATTTTGTAGAAAGCCTTCCATGCCTAATTCAATGCAAAGCACTCACCGTAAAGGCAAGCAAATGCATTGAGTTAGGTATTCAGGCTCCAAAGCACTATGAGTTAAATCCAAAGATGGAGAAAACCAAAATGGAAAAAAACAAAAGTGTTTAGAGCCAGTATTACTGAAGGTTAGTGAGCTTCGCTTCCAAGTTCGAGCAAGGTCGCGTTACCGCCCACGGCTGTTATATTTATAGTTCGCGTACGCTCGGTAATGAAGCGCAGCGATAGGTGTGGATCATTAGCAACATGCATTGCCGTTAGATCCGTTTCAGCTACTAAACTGACGATGGCACCGTCACGCTTAGCAAGTTGTAAATTGATAGCTTGAGCCGTTTGTGAATTACCCACGTAACCCGCACTTCGTACATCGCAAGACAGCAGCTGTTGAGCAGCGTCGTACGAGGCAACCTGTACCAAGTTAGTTGGTAGATTCGCTTGTTTCGCGGCGTCAGCAATTAAGGTATTGAACTGCACGTCATCACTGCACAGTTGCACGCTGTTACCCGCTAATAGTGCTGCGGTAATCATCGCGGTTGCTGTTTGCAGTGCTGGCACTTTCTCTTCGCAATCATCAACAATCACCAAAGCCACGCCACGACCTGCAGCATACAGCTCATTGGTTTCGCCCGTAGGCCCCGCCATGAGGTGATGCTCAGAAAGCAGTGCAGACGCTTGCTCTAGATGATAAGTCGCCACAGCAGCCAAAGGCGCAGATTGGCTTTCGATCTCTGATTTGAATGAAAGTACCTGAGCACTCTTATGATCAAAATCGGTAAGATTCCATTGTTCCCACGCCAAGAAAGCATCAGAAAAACCTGTCACTTGATGAACCATGATACTGCTCCTTATGCCTTGTCTTGTGATTGAGAGAAATGAACATCAGTAAAGCGGTATAGGTAGTGAGGACCACCCGCTTTAGGGCCAGTACCAGACAAGCCTTGACCACCAAATGGTTGTACACCAACAACAGCGCCGACCTGGTCACGGTTGATGTAACAGTTACCCACACGAACGTGTTTTTCGATCCAACGGTAAGTTGTCTCGTTACGGCTGTGGATGCCCATGGTTAAGCCAAAACCGGTTTGGTTAATTTGGTCTACCACTTGCGCCAGTTCACTCGCTTTGAAGCGAACGATATGCAGTACAGGACCAAACTGCTCTTCTTTCAAACAGCTGATGTCATCGATTTCAAATGCACTTGGTGGAACAAAGTCACCATGTTCACAATCCGCTCCTAGAGAAAGTTGAGCCACTTTCTTCTGGGTCTTAGTCATATTTTCTAGGTGCGTCATCAACTTCTGCTTCGCGTTTTGGTCGATAACTGGGCCCACATCCGTTTTATGAAGATGTGGAATACCAACGCTTAGCTCATCCATCGCACCGTGAATTAGTCCAATCACGCGATCTGCAATGTCTTCTTGAATGTAAAGCACACGTAGCGCAGAACAACGTTGACCTGCAGAAGCGAATGCCGAACGAATAACATCACGGACTACCTGTTCAGGCAGTGCGGTACTGTCGACGATCATCGCATTCTGACCACCGGTTTCCGCGATAAACGGAACAGGCTTAGCGTTACGACTCGCCAATGACACGTTGATACGTTGTGCTGTTGGTGTTGACCCCGTAAAGGCAACGCCCGCAATCGCATCATGACTGGTTAGCGCACTACCGATCTCAGCGCCACGACCCGGTAGTAACTGAATCGTGCCAGCAGGGAAACCCGCTTCATTCATCAATTCCACTGCGCGAGCTGCAATTAAGCTTGTTTGCTCTGCAGGTTTCGCCACAACCGTGTTACCCGCCACTAGTGCAGCTGTAATTTGGCCAAGGAAGATCGCCAATGGGAAGTTCCAAGGGCTGATACAAACGAATACACCACGACCTTGTCGCGAAGCGATTCGAGTTAGACCATCAAAGCCTTTTAGCTCAAAACCTTGTAGGTTGTTCGCTTGTTTTGCGTAGTAACGACAGAAGTCGACCGCTTCACGCACTTCATCAATGCTGTCGTGAATTGTCTTACCCGCTTCTTGATGACAAATTGCCACCAGCTCAGCCAGGTTTTCTTCCATCAGATCCGCCAACTTCTCAAGCGCAGCGGCTTTGGTTTCAACCGATGTTGCGTTCCAATCAGCGAATGCAGCGTCTGCACCAGTGATCGCTGCGGAAACATGATCAAGGTTTGCAAAAGCCACCTGACCCACGCTAATACGACGATCGTAAGGTGCTGTTACTTGTTCAACATTCTGATCAGCCTTGATCATGCTTTCGGCAAGAGATTCGCCGTTGATCACAGGTCCAGCAGTCCATTGATTGTTCAAAAAGCCTTTTACTTGCTCTTCAAACTGATGCGCTTCGCTCTCGATATCAATGTTCACACCGTATGAGTTCTTACGCTCAGGGAATACCGCTGGCGGCAGAGGAATCTTAGTGTTGTTCAACGTATCGAATGCCAAAAGCATGTCGACTGGATGCTGTGTTAGCTCTGCTACAGGGCAACGAGCATCAACCAAACGGTGTACAAACGAGCTGTTTGCACCATTCTCTAACAGACGACGTACTAGGTATGGCAGTAGATCTTTATGGCTACCAACTGGCGCGTAAATACGTACCGACTGTTGGTAAGCTTCCATTGCATGGTTGTAAAGTGAATCACCCATGCCGTGTAAGCGTTGGAATTCAAAGTCTTTATGGTCGGTCATCACTGCAATAGCGGAAACCGTATGAGCATTGTGGCTAGCAAACTGCGGGAAGATATTGCCACGAACACTTGGGCTCAATAGATAACGCGCACACGCTAGGTAGGCTACATCAGTCGCTTCTTTGCGAGTGTAAACAGGGTAGTTATCGAAACCAGCTTGTTGTGACCATTTGATCTCACTATCCCAGTAAGCACCTTTAACTAGGCGAAGTGGGATTAAGTCACCCTGCTCTTTTGCTAGGCGGTTTAGCCAAACTAGAACCGGTAACGCACGCTTTGAATACGCTTGAATAACCAGACCAAACTTGCCCCAGCCTTTCACTAGCTCGCTGCGATACAGTTTTTCGAATAACTTAAGCGAAAGCTCTAGGCGATCCGCTTCTTCTGCATCAATCGTGATCGCAACATCAAGCTCAATCGCACGGCGCAGTAACTGCTCTAGCGTGTCGCATAGCTCAGTCAGTACGCGGTCTTCATTCGCCACTTCATAACGTGGGTGAAGCGCAGAAAGCTTGATAGAAACAGACGGTGCTGGGCTAGATTTTGAAGAGACGTATGTGTCTCGACCTACGGCTTCAATCGCCATTAGGTAATCTTTGAAGTATTTGTTTGCGTCAGCAGTGGTCAGTGCCGCTTCACCTAGCATGTCGTATGAGTAGGTAAAACCTTTGTCACGCATAGACTTACCGTTCTTCTGCGCTTCAGCAATGCTGCGACCAAGAACGAATTGGTGACCCATCACCTTCATCGCTTGGTGCATCGCTTTACGAATCACCGGCTCAGAAAGCTTGTTCACTAAACGGTTAACCGCTTGACCTGCACTCTGCTCTTTAGATGAAAGTCCAACCACCTTGCCTGTTAGCATTAGGCCCCAAGTTGATGCGTTAACAAAAACCGAGTCAGAATTCTTTAGGTGAGATTTCCAATCCGCAACGCTAAGTTTGTCGCGAATCAACGCATCAGCGGTTGCCGAATCAGGAATACGCATCAAGGCTTCCGCCAGACACATTAGCAAGATGCCCTCTTGAGTATCTAAGCTGTATTCAAGCAACAAGGCGTCGATCATCTGAATAGATGTTTTATCCGCACGAATAGACTCAATCAACGACGTCGTTTTGTCTGTAATTTGCTGCTTTTCAGACTCAGAAGGGGTAGCTAGCGGCAGAAGTTGCTCTAGCCATTGGGTTTCATCCACCATATATAATGGTGAGATAAGCGTCCAAAGATCAGCAAGCGACTGCTCATTGAATTCTGGCTTTAACACATCAGTAGCTGTAAACATGCGTTTTCCTTAATCTCACACCCGAAAAGAGTTCGGGATCTCTACAATGGCTGCAGTGTATTTAGAGTATATAAGGATTACTTGTCAAAAACTCCGAGTTTTTTGCTAAAAACTCGCTTTATTAACAAAACAAACACAAGGTCACATATGAAACTTTAAAATAATATGCCGTTTTGTTTCACTATTTAACAGAAATTTTCTTTTTGTATTGGGATGGTGACATGCCTTGAAGGCGTGAAAAGGTGTGAGTAAAGGAAGATTGACCGGAGAAACCAGCCAGTTCAGCGACCTGACCAAGGCTTAGATTACCTTGTTCAATTAAACGACGAGAACGGTCGATGCGCTTGCCAAGAACGTACTGGTGAGGGGTAATGCCCATTTGCTCTTTGAATAACATATGGAACTGGCTTTCACCCAAGAACACACTACCCGCAAGCTGCGCGACGGAGATCTTGTTTGCTAAATGCTGTTCTATGTAGCGATCCAACGCTTCAAGATCAAAGCGTGAATCTTTAATTGAGGTTTCAAATGCCGATATGTGCCTTTGCATCAGAGCGATCACCGTGTCATTGCAGGCACGGCTTAACAATAGATCATCAGGACTGGCCTGCATCTCTTGCACCAACATATGGATAAGCTTTTGAATTTGCGCATCTAATTGGAAGTAGACGTTCGAAGACTCGAGCTGATTAATCTTCTCTAGCATCAGCGGGTCGTCGTCACTCGGCACGGGCATGTTAAGCACCAAAATGTCGGACTGACCGACCACACCACCGAAAGCATGATCAGAGCTCGCTGTCACCACACAACCTTGTCCTGGGCCAACAAGATTCCCCTTACCACTCACTTCAAATTCCGCCTGACCTTTTAAACCAATCACCACCTGAGAATAGTGGTGATCGTGGCAATCCATATGCGATGGCAAAGTGATGATCTCAGCAGGACGAGGGCCAGTAAGGCCTAGCGGAGAAAGGTCTAGGTTAGGAAAGGGTAAAGGTTTAGACATGACAGAAAAATACTCGGGTCAACATAGTAAGAATAATACTCTTAAATGCGCATAAGATGAATTTGTAAATGCTCATGAGAGTTATTTGCTCGCGAGAATGAAAAGATCATTATCGCGATCATCTTGATCATGCCTCCGGAAGGATGATCAAGAGTGTACAAACTACGGGCATTGTAAAACCAATCGTTCCGGCGAGTTTAGGGACTTCACAAGCAATCACACGAACACGAACACGAACACGAAAAACATTTTACAGGCTTCTACGACATGGTGGGTAATGTATGGGAATGGACAACCGTTCAGAAAGGCCTAGCGAAAGGTGGCGCGTGGAGCTTCTCTCCTGAAGAAGCAAAAGTGTTTAACGAACTGTACGTACCGCCTTCAACGGCAGCGAACTATCTAGGATTCCGAGTAGTACGAGAGCTGTAGGCTCCCAGTCATAGGCTCAGAACCCCAAATATTTACTCTAGGTTCTCAATTATCACATTGAGCAGCATTTATAGGGGAATTCCCCCCTTATGCATAAGCACTCCTAGGAGTAGATTCGTCGATAGAGTAGTAAGTCACTCTGGGTATCAAATTGATGCCTCAGTTTAATTTACCTGACCCTCGTAAATTAGACTGAAAATCTTCTACATGTCGACAAGGCATATCTTGTCTTTAGCCAGCCCCTCTTCAGGCTGGCTTTTTTTTGCCTGTTTATCACCCTTTCTGCCCATCGATTCCCCGTGATTGAAGCAGTTAGTCAACAATCTGTTTAACTGTCATTCACCCCCTATTTTTCGAGCAGAGTACAAACTCTAATTGCCATTGCAGCGCTATAAGAAACTGATATTATTGCAACATCGCAACACACGAGATAAAACCTTGCCAGATCCACTCAACTCCATACATCGTTCTTTATTCGAACAACTTCCAGGCTGCTGGGGCTGCAAAGATACTGACTCGGTCTTCGTGTACGCCAACCTTGCTTACAACCAATTGATTGGCTTAAAACCCAATGAGACTTGTACTGGCTTGACCGACTTCGACATGCCCAGTCAAACCACGGAGTGCGCACAAGATTTCAGGGCTCAAGATAAACATGTGATGGATACACGCAGTACCCTTAAGATTCTCGATATTCACCCCTATCCAGACGGACGCTGGCACGCCCATGTCTTTACCAAAACCCCTTGGCTTGATGATGACGACAACGTCCAAGGCACCATCTTCTATGGCCAAGAGCTTACCGATACCGCGATCTTAGAGGTTGGTCATTGGGTTTGTCAGGCCACAGGGACAAAAGGCGATCAGGCATCGCTTGCGGGGTCAGAGCCGCGCGTGTCTAAGCTGCAAAAGCGGCTGACTTCGAGAGAATCAGAGGTACTGTTCTTACTGCTTTTCGGCAAGAAACCACAGTACATCGCGTCGACGTTAAACATTTCAATCAAAACGGTCGAAGGTCATGTCGCTAGATTGAAACAGAAGTTTGATGCACGCAGTAAAAGCCAATTGATTGAGTATGCGTTGGATTCAGGATTGGGCTCAGTGATCCCAGAAACTCTGCTCAAAAAACAGATCTCCGTTGTTCTGCACAGTGACTGATTGACTGTTCAGCTGAAAATCCAGACAAAAAAATGCCGTTGATTTGATCAGTCTAATCAACGGCACTTTTGGATCTGTTAAGCAGCTAAGCGATCAAGCAGCCTAAGGCGCTAGACGATCAATATCCCAACTGTTGTCTTGGCGAGAGAACAAGAAACGGTCGTGCAAGCGGTGTTCACCACCCTGCCAGAACTCAATGCTATCAACACGAACTCGGAAGCCACCCCAGAAAGAAGGCACGGGAATCTCGCCTTTGGCAAACTTCTGTTTAAGCTCTAGATACTTACCTTCTAAAATCCCACGCGCTGAGATGCGGCTACTCTGCTTACTTGCAATCGCGGCCAATTGGCTCTCTTTTGGACGTGACGAGAAGTACTTCATATTTTCCATAGCCGTCAGCTTTTCAGCCGTGCCCGTAATATGAACTTGTCGCTCAAGTGGATGCCAAGGAAAGTGCAAACTGATTTTGCTGTTGTGCTCAAGCTGGTGCGCTTTACGGCTACCTAGGTTGGTGTAAAAAACGAAACCGTCTTTATCCACATTCTTCAGCAGAACAATGCGTTGGAATGGCTGACCATTTTCATCAACCGTAGCAACTGTCATGGCAGTAGGGTCCGTCAACTTCGCTTCAATGGCTTGCTCTAGCCATAAATTGAATTGCTCAATCGGGTCTGCGGCCAAGTCTTTACGTCTCAATCCACCCTTAGCGTATTCGCGACGAATATCTGTCAGTTCCATTTGCTTGCTCCTTTAAATTTTTTTGTGATTTTGCGCCGTAATCCTTTGAAACACAAGTCTAAGCCATGGTTTTGTCTCACAGAAGGTGCTCTGTGTTAACAAGATCTCGGTACTCTCTCCATCATATTGATAATCTTTATACAAACCGATGACAAGCTGAGATCCGAGTGACCAAAATACTGCCTAACCTAATGACACCCTTTGTTTTATTCTCATTGTTATTGGGAGCTGCAGGGCTGACCGCAACCCACTTTATGGCAGTGCAATTCCAAGAAAAAATCGTCACTCAGCAACTCGATGAAGCAGCAAGTAAAGCCAATCTACAAATCGACTCTGAATTGGATAAATTCAAACAGATCCCGGATTTGCTCAGCCATGACCCGCGCTTGCTCTCTTATTTTGACTCATCACCACAAGCAGACAAGATTTCCGCTGCGCAGCTCAATCAATTGCTATTTGAATGGTCGAATCAAAGCCAAGCCGACACCATCTATATTCACGATCCGAACGGTACTGTGGTCGCTTCCAGTAATTACCAAAAGCCTCGCACTTTTGTGGGTGAGAACTTCTCGTTTCGTCCCTACTTTGCTTCTGCCATTCAAGGTAACAACACACAATATGTCGCGCTAGGCGCTCGTTCGAACGTACGCGGTTATTTTCTGTCTTCACCTCTGTATATCGACAAGGAAATTGTTGGCGTTATCACCGTAAAAGTGAGCTTAGAAAATCTCGAAAACATCCTAACCAGCGACGATTTTGAGATCGTAGTACTCGACTCTAACCAAGTGGTCTTTCTATCAAGCCAAGCTCCATGGCTTTACCATTCATTGTTGCCACTAACTCAGCAACAACAAACGGATATCGCACTTCAACGCCAATACGGTCAAAGCGAAATTTCGATCATCGAAGCCTTTCGTTCTTCAAGATCTCAGTCAGAAGCTAGCAACGCCAATCAATCTAGCAACCTTCAATCCAATGAAATCCGAAAAGAGCTCACCGCCAACCAGTTATTCAAGCTTGGTGCTTTTAATCTTTACCCCGCTACCATCAGCAACAACCAGTACCAAGTTGTCGCACTAAAAGGGACCAGAGCTGAACTTATTAAAATCTTTCAGATCGATGTCATCTTCGTGGTGATTTACAGCTTGGTGATGCTCATCGCTTGGTCGTGGCGCCAGACTTATCTCGCGAAAGTGGCGTTGACCCGACTCAACCAAAACCTAGAGCAAACCGTTGATAAACGTACCCACTACTTGAAGCAATCCAATCAGCAGCTGCAACAAACCCTTTTTCAATACCAAGAGTCGCAGTCGAAGTTGAAACAGACAGAACAAGAGCTGACACAAACCGCGAAACTAGCGGTACTCGGTGAGCTGTCAGCTAGCATTAACCACGAAATCAACCAACCGCTTGCAGCACTGCGAACCTACAGTGAAAACAGCTTAAAGCTACTGGAAATGGAACGAACCGATTTAGTGAAAAGCAATCTTGAGAAAATGATTGGCCTCAACAACACCATTACCGACATCATCGCGCGACTCAAAGTCTTTACTCGCAAGGTCACCAAACAAGAACATCATGTGGCGAACCTGCATCAAGCGGTCAATAACGCCACTAGCATTCTCAGTGCGCTGATGATCAAGCAAGGCATTACGCTAAGGCTAAGCACGGTGCCAGATGACATCAATATTGCGATTCATCCAACCGAACTCGAGCAAGTACTAGTGAACCTGATTCACAACGCGACTCAAGCGCTGCAACAACAAGTTCTTGAACACAAAATCTTGCAGGAGCAACAAAACCTGGAAAGCGTTGACCAACAGGCTAGCCCACAGATAGGCATCGAATGGCAACTGCATCATGACGCTTGTCAGCTGATCATTTGGGATAACGGAATTGGCATGCCGAACGATAAGCTAGAACAGCTGTTCGACCCGTTTTTTACCACCAAACCGGAAGGCTTAGGGCTAGGGCTTTCAATATCGAAACGGATTATTGAAGCGTATCACGGCACGATCAGCGCGAACCGATTAGAGCCTTCAGGCATGGTATTCTCGCTAAGCATCCCGTTATATAACGATAAGGGCTAACTCGCCGTTGTTATCGCTGATTAGAAAACGAATCTCACATACTGCTAATCTCACCTACAGCTAAGGACTCGACTTTTGCACTCTATGCCTAAACTCTATTTTGTCGACGATGAACCCGCCATTCGAGACTCCGTAGAACAAGCCATGCTCATTGAAGGCATCGATATCGTCTGCTTTCCCAATGCTATTGAGGCATTAAAGAAAATAGATACCACGCAAGCCGGAATTGTCATCACCGATATTCACATGCCAGTGATGGATGGCATTCAATTAACGCAAAAATTACTGAGCCAAAACCCTCATTTTCAGGTCATCGTACTTACCGGACATGGTGACGTGCAAACCGCGGTATCCGCAATGAAAGCCGGCGCTTACGATTTTCTGGAAAAGCCATTTGTGGTCGATGCCCTACTCACTGCCGTTAAAAAAGCCGCAGATAAACTCGCACTGGTTGAAGAGAACAACCTATTGCGCAAAGAGTTGGCAATGCAAAATCAGGTTGGCCCAAAACTGATTGGTCAATCTCCATCAATGCAGGCATTGCGCCGAGAATTGATCACCCTAGATACCAAAACTAACCCACTTCTATTGTTTGTTGGTGATTTAGGGACGGGGAAAAGGGTCACTGCACAATACACCCATGATTTACACAGTCATCAAACCGCGGAGCTTTGCCCTGTCGCGGCGTTTAATTTGCCACGCAGTGACGAAGCGACATTCCATCAGTTTGTTTTGCAACTGTTCTTAAAGCATCAAGGTGGAACACTCTATATCCATGAAACAGAAGCGTTAACTTCGCAGCAATGGCTATGGTTAGCCGCTCTAAAACCCACTCTACTTCATGAAAACTCATGCAAGACCAATGCAACTTGTATCATTATCGCAACTACAGTAGTTCCTACTACAATTACAGGTGAACTACGCCGGTTTAATTTACTACCCTTGGCGCAAAGAACGGAAGATATTGGCTCTTTATTCAAACACTTTGCTCGTGGTGCGGCCAGTCGCTATCAGCTGCCACCCCCCGTCATTACAGAAAAAGAGATTCAGCGACTCATTGCAACGCATTGGACGGAGAACATTCGTCAGCTTCGCCAACATGCTGAACTCAGAGTGCTGACTCAAATTAAGCAGCCGTCGCTCGACAGCGATACTGATGAGCAAAATGAACTCGATATGAGCATTGAAGAGCAACAACAGTCGTTAAACCAACGCACCGATAGCTTTGAACAAATTATCTTGATTGAGGCACTACATCGCCATCAAGGTCGTTTAAAAGAAGTACAACAAGAGCTGCAGGTATCGCGAAAAACACTGTATGACAAACTAAGAAAGCACCAACTCGATAAAACAGATTTCAAGAACCGATAAGTCTTAAAAAATATATAAATTCAAAGATTTAAATGAGCAAAATCTTAACATTTATCAAAAGTAAGAATACACTCAATAGGCTTGCACTTTTATTTAGCGAACAAGGACTGTTATGAGTCAGAAAAATTTCAGCAAATTGAACGAGACCGAGCTTGAGTATGTCGATGATAAAACAGCGGCACTACTCCTCAATACGCCCACCAGTGCGCGAATTATGTTGTGGGTGATCGTTCTGTTTTTTATTGCTGCTATTGGGTGGTCTGCATGGGCAGAGATCGACAAAGTTACCGTTGGCCAAGGCAAAGTGATCCCTTCCTCTCAAATCCAAGTGGTGCAAAACCTTGAAGGTGGCTTAGTTAAAGAGATCTTAGTTAAAGAAGGTCAACGTGTTCAGAAAGGTCAGCAGCTACTGTTGATCGATGACACTCGATTCCGTTCGGACTTCCGCGAACGTGAACAACAAGTGGCGAACTTAACCGCCAACGTGTTGATGCTATCCGCTTCATTAACCAGTGTCGTCATTAACGAAGAGTTCTCTGTTGAAGAGTGGAAAAAAAGCGTGTTGCTTGATTACGGTAAACTCGCCTTTCCACCAAAATTCTACGAGCTTCAGCCTAAACTGGTTAATCGCCAAAAAGCCGAATATCGTCAAGATCTCAATAACCTAAAAAACCAACTTTCTGTTTTTGATCAACAAGTTGAACAGAAACAGCAAGACCTAGTTGAGATTAAGGCGCGGGTTCGCAACCTAAAACAGAGTTACCAGTTTGCTCGCCAAGAACTGGATATCACCAAACCCCTCGCCGATGAAGGTGTGGTACCACGAATTGAATTACTTAAACTGCAAAGACAAGTGAACGACACTCGCCGAGAAATGACCTCAAGCGAGCTAAAAATCCCTCTGCTACGCTCAGCAATCAAAGAATCCATGCTCAGCCGTATTGATGCCGCACTGAACTTCCGCTCCGAACAACAAGAAAAGCTCAATCAAGCGCAAGATAAGCTCTCTGCAATGACCGAATCTGCCGTTGGCCTAGAAGACAGAGTAAACCGTACCGTGGTGGTTTCTCCTGTAACAGGCACCGTTAAAACATTGGGTATTAATACTGTCGGCGGGGTTATCCAACCGGGTATGGACATCGTTGAGATTGTACCAACAGAAGACTCTCTATTGGTTGAAGCGAAAATCGCCCCGCAAGATATCGCGTTCCTACGCCCAGAATTGACTGCCATCGTTAAATTCAGTGCTTATGACTTCACTAAGTACGGTGGTCTAGAAGGCGTGTTAGAGCACATCAGTGCCGATACCACTCAAGATGAAGAAGGCAATAGCTTCTATATCGTGCGCGTGCGCACCGAAAAACACAATTTTGGACAGAACGAAGAGTTGCCAATCATTCCAGGTATGACCGCCTCTGTCGATATCATCACGGGTAAAAGAACCGTGCTTGAGTACATGTTGAAGCCACTATTAAGCGCTCAAAACAATGCATTAAAAGAGTAATGACGTTTGATGTTTGATAACGCCTTTCAATACACAGCAAATAGACAAGAGCAGAGGCTATGAAGTCTCGGATTTCGCTATTGCTGCTGGTCCTCACCTCTTTCACCTCTGTTGCGCTCAACAAGAGCGACCAACGGTGGATAGATGCAGTGACCAAAACCTACGGCGATAGAGCCGGAAAGCGAGTGGCAACATGGCGCTCAAATATGACGTCATACGACGGATTAAGTGAAAAAGAGAAGCTCAGGTCGGTGAACCAGTTCTTCAACCAGATGTACTTTGTCGATGACAACATACTGTGGGGAAAGAATGATTACTGGGCAACACCACTGGAATTTTTAGGCAGCAACGCCGGTGATTGTGAAGACTTCACAATCGCAAAATACTTCTCTTTGCTTGAACTGGGCGTCCCAGATAAGAAATTACGATTAGTGTACGTAAAAGCACTGGAACTAAACCAGTTCCACATGGTGTTAGCTTACTACTCAACACCGAGTGCAGAGCCATTAATTTTGGACAACTTAAACCCTGAAATTAAACGCGGTTCCAAACGCCCAGATCTAAGACCAATTTACAGTTTTAACGGTAAAAACCTTTGGTTGATCAAGTCGGCAGCAGGCAGCGGCAAGTTGGCAGGGAAATCTTCAAGATTGAGCTTATGGAACGACTTACGTTCACGTGAGCGCTCTCTAAAATTAAACAAACCCATTATCAATTACGATGAGTAGGTACAATGACTTTATATAAACAGCTTGTGGTCGGGATGGTTGCAGTGTTCATACTGCTGATGACGTCAGTTTTTATGATCGAATTCAATACCACCCGTGGATACTTAGAGGAGCAGCAACGCTCTGAGGTAAGTAATACCATTAATACTGTTGGACTGGCTCTCGCCCCTTACCTAGAAGAAAAGGACAAGGTGGCAGTGGAGTCTGTTATCAACGCCCTGTTTGATGGCAGTTCTTACTCAGTCGTTCGATTGATCTTTCTCGATAGCGGTGAAGACATTCTCCGCTCATACCCTGTAAAGCCAACTGGCGTACCAGAGTGGTTTACCAACCTAAACCTGTTCGAGCCTGTTCATGACCGCCGCGTGATCACCAGTGGCTGGATGCAATTGGCCGAGGTCGAGATCGTAAGTCACCCAGGCCCTGCCTACGATCAACTTTGGCAAGCATTCATCCGCTTACTGAGCATATTTGGCACGATCTTCTTGCTCGGTTTGGTGTCTATCTCTTGGATCCTTAAGCGCGCTTTACGCCCGCTCTCGTTGATCATTACGAAGATGGATCAGATCGCCAAGAATCAGTTTGGCGAACCTCTGGCTCGTCCAAAGACAAAAGATCTCACCTTGGTTGTCGATGGTATCAACCACATGTCGACTCAAGTTGAACTGGCATTTAAAAACCAAGCGAAAGAAGCTCAGAAGTTACGTGAAAGAGCATATATCGACCCTGTATCTCAGCTAGGTAACCGTGCTTACTACATGTCTCAGTTAACTCAATGGTTAGAGGAGTCGAGCTTAGGTGGTTTAGCGGTACTTAAAGCGGAGTTTATCAGTGAAGAGTACGATGAAAAGGGCTATCAAGAAGGTGATGCCTTGGTTCATCAACTGGCTGAACAGCTGCAAGCTTCAATTTCATCTCCAGATATCACCATCGCTCGTATTTCTAGTGACGAGTTCGGTTTCATCATGCCAAACATTGATGAGAGCGAACTGAAACTTGTCGCGAGCAGCATCGTAAACTGTATCCAGAGCCTAGGTTCAGACCCAACAGGCACTGCGAATCCACATATTGCTCTTGGTGTGACCTACAGCAACAGGCGTAAAACCAGTACTGAAATCATGTCGCTGGTGGATAACGCACTCTCAAGTGCCAAGGCGAATCGAGAACTTGCTTACGGCTACGTAACCGCAGACGATCACGGCGCAGTGATGGGCAAACAACAATGGCGTATGTTGGTTGAAGAAGCGATCATCAACGACCTCATTACCTTCCGTTTGCAGGCTGCAAACAATGCCTTTGGTAAAACGTATCACCAAGAGGTGTTCTCTGCGATTGAAAAAGATGGCGTGCGTTACGGTGCTAACCAGTATCTATACGCGCTAGAACAGCTTGAAATGAGCCACATTCTCGACCAATACGTTATTGAGAAGATGGTTGAAAAGCTCAATGCAAAAGAAGTAACCAGCCCAGTCGCTATTAATCTCTCGCCAAGCAGTATATCTCAACCAAGCTTCATCCGTTGGATCGGTAAGACGCTTGAACAGAATGCTTCAATCGCTCACCTATTGCACTTTGAGATTCCAGAAAACTGCTTCATCAACGTTCCGCACTACACGGCACTCTTGTGTAACACCATTCGCAACGCTGAAGCGGTGTTTGGTGTCGATAACTATGGGCGTAACTTCCAATCACTGGATTACATCAACGAATACCGTCCAAGTTATGTGAAACTAGATTATCTGTTCACACATAACCTTGATGACGAAAAACAGAAGTTCACCTTAACGTCGATCTCTAGAACCGCTCACAACCTAGGCGTCACCACCATCGCGTCTCGAATAGAAACTCAGACTCAGCTAGATATTCTGTCTGATAACTACGTAGAAGTGTTCCAAGGCTTCATTGTTGATAAATAGTTGTAAGGGTTATATCACATGCAAGATCCACTATTGAACTCACTGATCTACGTTAGCCGGTATTACGGGTTAGCTAACTCGCCCGAAGCGTTGATCAATGGGCTACCACTATCAGACGGAAAGCTAACCCCTTTCCTATTCCCACGTTCTGCTGAGCGAGCAGGATTGGTGGCGAAAGAAAACCGTTCCGACTTAGAAAAGATTCCTCACCTGATTCTGCCTGCCGTTTTACTGCTTAAACAAGGTGAGGCGTGCGTTCTCAACAGTATCGATTTAGAGAAGCAAGAAGCGGAAATCATTACAGCGGAAAGCGGAATGGTGCCAATCATCATTCCTGTCGAAGAGCTGAAAGAACAATTCATCGGCCGCTACTTCTTGGTAAAGAAGCAGTTTCGCTATGATGAACGTTCACCAGAGGTTCTAAAAACACGTAAAGGGCATTGGTTTTGGAGCACGATTTGGGAATCTAAAAACATCTACCGAGATGTGTTGAT
This sequence comes from Vibrio sp. 10N.247.311.12, assembly GCF_041467515.1. Classification (NCBI taxonomy): domain Bacteria; kingdom Pseudomonadati; phylum Pseudomonadota; class Gammaproteobacteria; order Vibrionales; family Vibrionaceae; genus Vibrio; species Vibrio sp. 10N.247.311.12. The sequence continues at coordinate 113,948 of NZ_JBFSUV010000004.1, read as the reverse complement.
CGCCTCCATTCTGATCAACATCTTCGCAATTGCCGCGCCGATGTTCACTCGCTTGGTGTACGACAAAGTAGTCCCTAACCTCGCCTTTGAAACTTTGTGGGTGCTAGCGAGTGGTATCTTTGTCGTGTTCCTATTCGATTTGCTGCTCAAATTGATGCGAAGCTACTTCATTGATGTTGCCGGTAAGAAATCCGATATTCTCATTTCCTCCAAGCTGTTCAGTAAAGTACTGGGGATTCGTATGGAAGCGAAGCCTGCTTCCGTCGGTGCTTTCGCTAAAAACTTGCAAGAGTTCGAATCCATTCGTGAATTCTTTACCTCTGCAACCATTGGCTCGTTAATCGACTTACCGTTCGCACTGATGTTCTTAGCGCTAATTTGGCTAATGGCTGGAAACCTTGTATTCGTTCCCGTTGCTGGCGTGGTCATTTTGATCGTCTATGCATTGCTAATCCAAGGCCCACTGCGCCGCACCATTGAAGAAGGCTCTCGTCTTGCTTCGCAGAAGTACGCAAACTTGATTGAGAGTTTGGCAGGGTTAGAGACGGTTAAGCTGTTCAGCGCGCAAAGCCAATTCCAATTCCGTTGGGAAGAAGCTGTTGCTCACATGGCGAATTGGAATATCAAAAGCCGACGCATCACTGACAGCATCCAAAACACCGCCGGCTTTGTTCAGCAAAGTACTAACGTTGGTATGATCATCTTTGGCGTGTATCTAATTGCAGAAGGTGAACTTACGATGGGTGGCTTGATCGCTGCAACCATGTTGAGCGGCCGAGCGATTGGTCCTCTTGTTCAGTTATCTTTGCTTTCGACTCGTTACAACCAAGCGAAGTCATCAATGACTCTGATTGAGCAAGTGATGTCGATGCCTGATGAACAAGAAGAAGGTAAACGCTACATTCACCGTCCGATTATTCAGGGCCATATCGCGCTAGATAAAGTGACGTTTCACTACCCAGATTCACCCGTTGCTTCAATTAGAGACTTAACCCTCAATATTAGTCCAGGCGAGAAAGTAGCAATCATTGGTCGTATTGGTTCAGGTAAAACCACACTAGAACGTCTGATTATGGGCCTCTACAAGCCCACAGAAGGCCATGTACGTATTGATGACACGGATATGGAGCAGCTGCATCATGTCGACGTACGACGCAATATAGGTTGTGTTCCGCAAGACAGTAACCTGTTCTACGGTTCAGTAAGAGACAACATTACTTTAGGTCGTCCTTTGGTGGATGACCGTGACGTGATGGATGCAGCAAACCGTGCAGGGGTAACCGCGTTTACTCAACAAGATCCTGCAGGTTTGGAACGCCAAGTGGGTGAAGGTGGTGCCTTGCTGTCTGGTGGTCAACGTCAGTCAATTGCCATTGCTAGAGCCTTCCTTGGCCGGCCGCCAGTGTTGTTGATGGATGAGCCGACCAGTGCTATGGATAACCGTTCAGAGATGCACATCAAACACCAACTTAACCAATTGCTACCAAGCGAGACGTTAATTCTGATTACACACAAAACGTCGATGTTGGACATTGTCGATCGAGTGATCGTAATGGAGAAAGGCTGCATCATTGCAGATGGTCCTAAAGCACAGGTTCTTTCAGACCTTAAACAAGGCCGAGTGAGAGCGGTTAGCTAAAACGCGCAATCCACCTAAATAAATCATTATCAGTAGAAAGCAAAAGGGGAGCATCAACTCCCCTTTTTCTATTTGTCAGTATCGACACCTAGACAATACGTCACTTTGTGTTCAGCACAAAAGTCTACAAAGCAATATCCTCTTGCTCCATCTTAAACGAACATTGGATCTCGTATTGGTTGAATGAGAAAACACTTCCGCCGTGGGTCCGCTTGGTTGTGACTGTCTCATCACCAAATTGAATCGTCACTCGGGTATACACTTTTTCGTGTACCTCTACCGTGCATTCAGCAAGATTGGTTTCAAACTCTGCTTCGAGTGTATCTAACTGCGACTTTGTGTTTTCAATTGCGAGGTTGTTCTTCTCACGTTGCTGCTCTATTTCTAGGGCTTGCTCTTCGCTTCTCTCTGCTTTCGGGCGCTTCTTAAATTCTAACTCTTGGCGAATCACACCCATGGTTTGCTCTTGAGTGTATTTATAAGTTTCCTTCAGCTCAGCTATCTTTTGGCGGTAACCATCGTAGCGCGCAAAACCATGCACCTTAGTTGCGGTGTCTCCCTCAACACCTAAGAAGACACATTCTACTTTTCCGCTAACTTTGGCTTCACCACCGCTTAGCGTGCCGTGTTTTTTCAAGCTGTCCATCACGATAAGGTTGTTACCACAGCGAATGTCGTTACTCATACTGTGCACACCAAGTCGAAGGTCATTGGCCGTTTGTAGCTCGGCATTCTGTGCGTAGCTTGCTGTGATAGAGCCTTTACTGAATACCTTACAACTTTTTGGCTCACCCTCTTTGGTCGTGTGGCCGATAATGCCTTTCGCGACTTTGATATCCCCCTGAGCTTGCACTTCGGCCGATTCGATAAAGCCACCAACCGTAACACTTCCGGTCGCCTTGACGATCATCCCCGGCTCGATGTTGCCAGAGACAAAGACATTACCTTTAAATTTAACGTGCCCAGTTGAGACATCGACGTTGCTGACACATAAGGCGTCATCCACTTCGATGGTTCGGTCTTTAATGATGGGCAATCCAGGGTGTGAGGCGAGTAGTAAATTGGGATCTTCAGGGGAGATGTAAGTGCCCTTTCCAGGCTTGATTAAACTGTCTTGTCCAGGAAGCGGTGGGATAATTCGGCCTTGAACGGTAAAGCCAGCGATACCTTTGGTAGCGGGGGTACGTTTCATTAAGTGATCATTTTGACCAACGGTAATGGTTTGTCCCAAGTCTCGCATATCAATCTTGCCTTCGTCTTTGCTGCGAGGCTTCAAGACTTGGCGAGTAATGTCTTCAACCAAAGCGGCAAACTTAGCGTCTTTACCTTTTACTGGTTGTGTCCCTTTAGCTACGGGCTGAGTAAACTTTTCACCGGACTTAAGTTTGCTACTCATCATCAGAACCTTTCTGAGCGCTAACTTATTTATTCCTTTTGTTATTTGAGCTTGAGATAAACACTGAATGATGTCGCTGCCACGCAGCGGGTGTCCATTGTAGGGACCAGTGACCACGAGACTCGCCAACATCTCATCATCAGACAGTTCGACCGCAACAGTGGCATTTCGAACTTCGGCAATCAAGATTCCTTCATAAGCTTCACCCTTACCTTCTTTAGCAAGAGTAACGAAACGCAACACCTCTTCTTCGAAAAGAAAATAGTTTGATGCATTCAAAGCTTCCAAGGTTGGTGGCAGCGTCTTGTTATCAAAGCTTGCGTCAACCACAGTCCCGGTTGGCAGACATGCCATTACTTGTTGCTTGTCTTCCGACAATGTAACGATGTTATCCCACATTCGAATTGAGTATCCCTAATGACTCAGTTGTTATTCAGTCTATATAATTCATTCTGCGCTGAGTATCACATTATTAGAATAATCAGCGTCACATCACTTACTTTCGATTCTGCAAACATGACTCATAAATAAGACTTACACATTTTATGATCTGCTTCGCCTTTACAAATACATAGGAAAATTTTTTCAGAATATTTCGTGCGATTGAATGTTGATTCGATGTAGGGCTAGATAGTAAAGGCGAATAGCTTTAGAAGATTAAAGGCTGTAGTGGAGAGATGAAACAGAAGTGATGTAACAGATAATCAGGGTAAAAACGGATTTGAATATGGAGCTTCAGTTTACAGTGTAAATCCAAGATTCTAATTTACACTGTAAATCTAATTTGTAGCGGTCAGTCTATTTAAATGATGGCTAGCCTATTTACACTGTAAATTTGCTAACAGAGCATCGACATCTTTACGAAACTGAATCTCTGCTTGTTTACGACCAACCAGATTAAACTGTTCGACACAAGCCTCCCACTCTTTCTGCTGAACAACCTTTGCGATGAGTAAGTCAGAAATACCTACGTTTCGATCGTTACTGAGTAGAATCAAGTTCAGTACGCTGAAGCTGATCGCATCATAACTGTTGCCACCGTTCACGTAATTTCTAACTAACTGAGTTTCAAACTCGCTAACGGTTTGGACACTCTTTGGCAGCAGATCTCGCACCATATCGGTTTCAAGTGAAACCAAAGAACCTGAAACAAGAAAACAGTAGATACGCTCGAAATGATTTTGAACTTGGTTTATCCAGCCTTGAGAGTTTGAGTTAAGCGCCTTAACCATCAGAACCGAGTGACAGCCACTTGCCTGATCTCGCTGGTGGCCGATGTGCACAGCTTCAAATTCACTACGCCGCCAAAAAGAAATCAATTCGCTGGTCGCGCCAAAGCTTGTCGCCAGATAATCTGCTTGGCTGGTTTGCTGTGATAACTGAGCCAACATCCAACGGCCAATACCCAAACCTTGATGACGCGCTGAAACGGCAATGCGCATCACTCGAAGGCAACGACTGCTCGCCGCATGAGTACAGCCAAGTTGGTTTGCCAGTAATACTGGAGCAAGGTGACCTTGAGGCCTGCGTTTTCCAAGTTGAATTTGAGTAATCAACTCGCTGTCCAAACCACCCTCTTCCGTCACCAACATACAACCTAAACATTCACCTTGCTGCCAAGCGGCGTATAAACGGATTGCTGGATTGTTGAGAAACTGCATTAAGTCATTAGGCGAGGTCTGATAGTGCGCATCCACAAGAAGAGAAAAACATTGTTGTAGCTGCTCAGGATTAGCCAAGCATTCTGCTTTTGATAACTCGACTAAGTTTAATTTTTTGATTGCGTCAGCAGAAAAGCCATCGAGTTCATCAACCGCCGATTCAGTGACTGATGCGTCATTACCAAGTAGAAAGCAATCAAACAACCAATCCTCTAGCGGATCTTTGTTATTCCAACGAATCGGTTGTTCGAGCTTAAAGCCTTTCCACCCCGGACGATGCTCAGAAAGCCAAGACTCAAACTTAATACCGAACCCTCGCCCACTGCCTTCGTAACCATGTACCGTGGTTGAAAAGACCATACGGTGATAGATGTCGACCATGGATTTAAGCATCGGAATTGGAATTGCAGCTGCTTCGTCAACCAATAACAGATCGCAATCAGGCTTAGATTTAAGTAATTCATCTGTTGCGACGAATCTTAAACTGCCACCTTGATGACGAATGTGAGTAGCGTTTACCACTTCGCAAGATTCCAACCCTTGGCCAGCATGAGAAAATACCGGCTCTACCGCTTTCACTGAAGGTGCAGTAACAATAATATTAAAACCGTGACGCTCAACTAACAGCTGCGCTGCGGCAATACCCAATGTCGAGCTTTTACCACGCCCTCTATCCGCAGTGAGAATCAAAGGACGTTTACGATGTCCAGACACCACTTTTTTGACTAATTCAACAGCCGTGTTTTGCTGTTCAAATTTATCCAATCCGTTTTGGGCGCTTTGCATCTGAGGAAGAGCGTGAGTTGCTTGAACTACATCGCCGGCTTCATTGTGTTGTGAAACAGAAATCAGTTTATCGAAATGACGTTTTAACCAACGTTGGCCAAAGCTTTCACTATCTTCAGAGGCATTAACTTTTGGCGGCAACACCAACAACAACCCACCACCAACTAACGAACCCAACGCGGCACTAAAACCATTCGCATCGAACTGCTCTCTAAAATCACAAACAAGAACTTGGCACTCACGACCAAGCAGTTGTTGGCCTTTTTTGACTGGAGCATGAATCACACCTTCAAATGGCGTACCGCCAACCTGGAAGATGCTCGGAGTGTTTGAATCTTGAAGGAAGGTAAAAACAGCAGAGTTTTGCCAATCAAAATCGCCATCAAAGACCACGCCGTAACGGTGATCGTTATGCTGAGCAATATTAGAAAGTGTATGTAGAAAAGTGTTGGTTGGGTTTGTCATAGTTAGCGTCCAGATTCATCTAAACACAGTTTATCACAGCCAAATAAAAAGCCGCATAAAGCGGCTTTAGAGGAGTAATGAAAAGTCGTCGACTTAGTCGAGCTTCGATTGTACGAAGGCGAGGATTTCTTCCATTGTTGCGTCATCAACTTTCTTAAGGTTCAACGCCAAGTTTGAACCCTTGCGGCTGTATGATACGCGGCCCTTAATAAGCTCAACTTTTGGAGAAGCTTTCTTCGCTGGCGCTGGCGCCAATTCAAGAATCCAACCTTCCAATGTTTCGGTCACGTCTTTGGTTAGACGAGTTACGCCTTGAGCTTCGCTACGCTGCCATACAAAACCTTCAGAAGCATCACACTTAGTCAGCAGTGTTTGCTGCTGTTCACTCGTCAATCCACCAAACTGCTTGTGCAGTTTAACAATAGTTGGACGACCAAGGTCGCTCACATTTGGGTAAGCTTGTAGCAATTCAAGTGGCAAAGCGGCTGCTTTCAATGCACCACTCACCAAAGCTTCACTGCACTGGAACATTTTTGCCAGTGCTTTCTGGTCTTCAGCTTCGCCTTTGTCCAGCTTCGCTTGCATCTCTTTGCCCTTCTCGTAAAGAGAAAGCGGTTTATGAGCGTTAGCTACGTCTGATAGGAACTTAGCGTGTTCGCCGTTAATGTTTTCAGCAACATAGATTAGGAACTCTTTGTCAGCCAAAATACATGACATACGACGACGGCTACCATCAAGAACTTCAATCTTACCGTCTTTGTTCTTACGACCGACCGCAGGGTATTGCTGACCACGTTCTTTCAATGTTGTAAGAACATCAGAAAGCGCGTGCTCATTTAAGAAAGATTGCTCACGAGCGTTCTCTTCAAAAACAACCGTTCGAGTTGCCACTTCAGCCGCAGGAATTCGAACCAATTCAAATGAAACCAGATCTTCGCCAGCAACAGAAAGCTCGATCACTTGAGCCTGTTCTTTTGCCGCTGTTTGCGCTTCTTGTGGTGTTGCTACGCGACGTTTGTTTGCTTTACCAAATAGCTTTGCATTTAAGTCAGATGTTTTAATTGCCATTGTTGTTATCCCTGATTAAGTGAAGGCCAGTTGCTATGTAATACGCGCTCTAATTCTAGAGCACTTTTTTGTACTGCGTCTTGAGCAACAGCTAGAGTTTTCTTACCGCCCTCAAAGTCGCTCACCGTTAGATCGAAAACCGTGCTGTAAGTGTCAGCACAGGTTTCAAAAGCACGGCTTCTTGGAATGGTTGCCATCATTACTTGGTCATTCAACAGGTAGTTCATTTCCGTCAGAACTGACACCTGTTTCTTGTTGTCGTCTTCAAACATGGTTGGCATTAGACGAACAAACTCGAGACCTTTCCAATCATCCGGGAACATTTCGTAAACCGTTGGTAAGTGCTGGAAGAAGTTAACCGTTGAAGCCCAATCCAAACGCTTAGCTGCACATGGAATCAGAAGTGCGTTCGACGCGTACATTGCATTCCATACTAGAGGGTCAACGTGCGGGCCGGTATCAATCATAATCACATCGAAATCATCGGCGATTTTGTCGATAAGCTTCTCTTTTAACAGACGAACAATATCAAGTGACTGATCTTGTGAAAGGCTTTGCCACGCTTCAGCGTTAAACATCGCATCTTCTGGGAAAGCAGAAATTGTCTTCAGGTTTGGATACTGAGTTGGCAATAGTACGTTCTTACGAAGAAACTCTAGATCGACATCTTGGTCTTCAGGCACATTGTCCAACATGATATCGACGGCAGAATAGATGCTGTCGTGCTCTGCCCCACTAATTTGTGGATTTAGGAACAGACGCAAAGAGCCCTGTGGGTCCAAGTCAATCAGACAGATACGGTAGCGCTTATCCAAATTCAGAGACAAACAAGCGGCTAAGTGAACTGCTGTCATTGATTTACCCGTACCACCCTTCTGGTTTTGTACGTTGATAATCCATGGCTTATTGTCAGCGTGCTGCTTACGTTCATGGAACTTCGGCACTTCTGCCGCGTCCATCAACATGTGAGCTTCTGTCAATGAAATCGAGTAATGATTAGCGTTGTTCTTTGTGAACTGATGGCCATCAGCTTCAAGTTTAGTGATCGCTTCATCGAGCTTACGACGCGTTAAACCAGAACGAGTCTCCATCATAGCTTTAGACATTGGAGGGAAATGTTCATCACTTCGCTCTTCCAAAATAATCTCAATTCGGTCAGCCTGAACTTGTTGAGTTTGTTCGGCTAGCTGATAGAGCTTATCAATCGTTTGTTCTCTTTTCATTGCCAGTTTCCGTAATGATTAACTAAGTACAAATTGTACAGCGATTAACAACAAACACAACAAAAACATGAACATACATTTATGAGTAAAATCACATAAAATAGACCGCGTTTTTACAATTTGATGAAACATCGCCTTAGACAAACACAAAAATGACTGTTTCTATCATGTATAACACCATGCTATTTCTGGTCTACATTTTAAATGTTACAGCATCACTTATTTACAATGTAAATGGAATTTCAAAGAAAAACCTTCGGAACGATTGAAATACAACCGTAGATTACGGTTGGTGTGATTTGCATTCGAATTTATAGATTTTCAATCCAATAAAAATTAAAAAACACTCAATGACCAAAAAATTCAAAACAGAAGAGAAGATGGGGTGTCAAAAAACAACAGAGGATTGGAACCTAACCGGAAGAATGATCATGGAGCACATCCAGTGTAAGATAATTGATAACGCCAAATTATGAAGCATGATCAAGGCGTAAACTGAGCAATATTGATCCGAGCAACTGCACATTGAAAATGATCAACCTCCGGAAAAATGATCAAGTAAACATAGTTCCGGAAGCATGTAATTTATGAACTAAGTTACGGACAAATGCCTTTGGAATGGGGATTCAACGCCTATAAGGGCTCAATGATTGAAAATTCAATCGACACAGACCAAGAATACACAAACATGACAATTTCATGATCATGCTTCCTAGTTAAGACCCACCCGCTCTAAATACATCAAAGCAATCCATTTCCAGCGGATACAGACTAAATTTTGCACTCAATAGGGTAGGAACGATAAAAAAGTATGCTCTCTTGATCATTGTTCCGATAGATTGGCCACCACAAGTGTCCACTTAGACAAGTCAAAAGCGACTTAGAAACCGATGTTGAATTCCGATCTGTGGATAAGCTGTATAAGTATAATGATCATGCTTTCGAACCAATAATGATCATGCTTACAATGACTTAATGATCATCGTTCTGATGTTCTGTGATCATGCTTTCTTAAGTTTAATGATCATAGTTTCGGAACCTTTATGATCATGCTTTCCAAGGCGATTTATTTTAATTATTTAAATTCAGCCACTTATAAGCAAAGTTACGTCCAGATCATTAGATCACTTAATCATTTAAGATCATATTAATCAAAAAGATCAGTTATTTAAAAGCCAATAAATTCTCTTTATTTATGATCATTCTTTCTTTATCATTCAGGAACTATAGTGAAATTACGGTTAGTGTGATACGGATCAAAAATGAAACCAGAAGAGAAATTGTTAATTAAGGCACGAAGCCACAAAGATGGTCATTTATTTGAGGTATCTGAAACAGCCGTTGAATGGATAGAACAATATCAACACTTCAAAGGTGTCACCAAAAGCATAGTTGAGCTTCTTAACCTAATTTCACTTCGTGGGTTTAGCAGTAAAGACGGGTACGTTTCCACCACTGAGATTATTGAATCAACCGATGGTCAAGTCACTCGCGCAGCCTTACAGCAAAGGCTGAGAGCTGCAGTTAATATCGGATTGTTCAAACAAATCCCCGTTCGCTTTGAAGAAGGCCTTGCTGGTAAAACCATGTTGCATCGCTTTGTGAACCCAAACCAATTGATATCGGTGCTGGGTGCCACCAGCTTAGTGACAGAAAGCGTGAAGCAAAATGAAAAGCAAAAGCGCTCTAAAGCCCTAGCTCAAACCAAAGTAAACAAGCGCTTACTGAATGAACATGGGTTGAATACCCCACCAACGATGAAAGATGAAGCGGATCAATTCATTGTTTCGCCAACCAATTGGGCGGGGATTATTGATCAAGCGTTAGCGCCACCTAGAACTCGTAAGAGCTACCAGAAATCCATGGTTTCGATCTCTGGCACTCGCGCTGTGATCGAGACACGATCTTCTAAAAATATCATGACCGTTGACGATCTGATGACGCTATTCGCGTTATTCACTCTCACCGTTCAATATCATGATCATCACCAAGATGATTACCATCTAGACGCGAAACACACGCCAAACAAAACACCACTCTACATCACTGATATTTTGTCTTTACGTGGCAAGAAAGACAGCGGCCCTGCACGTGATTCTATCCGCGACAGTATTGATCGTATCGAATTCACGGATTTCCAACTGCACGAGCTTACAGGCCGTTGGCTTAGTGAGAACATGCCAGAAGGCTTTAAGAGTGATCGTTTCCGATTCTTAGCTAGAACCATTACCGCATCGGAAGAAGCGCCTACAGAAGGCTCTGACGGCGAAATTCGCATTAAACCGAACCTATACATCCTGGTTTGGGAGCCTTCGTTCTACGAAGAGCTGCTGACGCGTGACTATTTCTTCCTATTTCCGCCAGAAATCCTGAAGCAACATACCTTGGTCTTCCAAATGTATTCGTACTTTAGAAGCCGCATGGCACGTCGCCATTCAGATAGCATGTTGCTCAGTGAGCTCAACCAGAAATTGGCGCGTAACATCGATTGGCGTCGTTTCTCGATGGATCTGATCCGCGAGCTCAGAAAATTGGGTGAAGTCGGGGATCAAGAAGATACCTTCCTGGTTAATCTATGGGGTTATCACTTGACGATCACCGCGTTGATCGAAAAAGGGAAAACGACCGATTATCAGGTAGATATCAAATGTAATGTGGAAGAAGTATTACGTTACTCAAGAGCGCGTACCACTAACGCAGGTAAGCGTAATATGGCACCAACGCTGCCGAACCCACTTCGTAACGAAATGGTGTCTAAGCAGAAACTGGAAGAGCTGTCTGAGATTATCGATGGTGAGTTTGAACCCATTCAGCGTAAAGCACCGTCGCCAAGAGGCAAATTGGGACGTCGAGTTAAGCAGCGTAAACACTCTGTTGAGATCAACGCTGACGAGATCATGATTACTCTCTCTAAATATACCTCTGCAGAGGCTCTAGAACGCAGCATAACGGCTTTATCTGCTATGACAGGGCACTCACATGCCTCAATCAAAGAAGAGTGCTCAGAGCTCATTGAGAAGCTTGATTGGTTGAGAGTAGGGGAGGACGTTATCCCATACGAAACACTGAGTCGCTTGATTGAGCTATATAACGACCGAGATAGCACCAGCAATCGACATCTGTCCATTGAACGTTTGATCTCTGGTTTAGCGGTGCGTCGTAAAGTGTGTAAACAAGTTCATGAAGGTCATTTAGACGAAAACGTGTTCCTTGCGCTCGATGAAATGGCGATTGGCCACTAGTCATTATCCTATCGCGATAAGCCTGTTTTACCGTCGCTGAATGGATAGTTTTGAACACATTAGGTGCTGATTAAAATCGCACCTAACGCTGACAAAGTGATGACAAAGTAGCGCATCTAGTTGATTATTATTTATCCCGAATAGACAACCTTTGTCCTTTCTTGTGATTAATAGATTGGCTCATATTTTGTTACATCATACTGAATAGATTTTTGCGAGTTCCCAAGGGACTCGCTTTTTTTTGCCTAAAATTCAGTCAATCATTAAAATTCAATAGCTTACAGAGTTAAACGCCGAAGCATGATCAAGGCTCGATCATGCTTTCTACGGATCTAGCTCTGGTGAGATTCTGATTTGATGCTTGATCGAGAAGGGCTTGATCAGTGGAGATGGCGTTGAATAATGCCTTGATCATCGTTTCGGGGATGGGTTGCCATAAAGCGTACATGCGACTCGATCAATTTTTCAGACTCTGCTTTCCAACGTGGTTCTTGCTGTTGGTTCGTAAACTCCAAAGCCAATACACACAAGTGTTGTAGCCGCTGTGTACACCACTCTTGCAATCCTGCTTCTGATTTTGGGTCACATGACACCGCTTGCAGCTTACTGTAGGCAAACATTAGGTATTGGTAGGCTTTATCTTGATGGCTTGAGCTGCTGGCCTCCTGCGAAGCCAACTCCGGATTCGATGAATCCGCGAGGTGGCGATAGAAAGTAAAGATTCTCAGGCATCCGTCTAGCCAACATGCGATGCCTTTGCTCTGCTCATCCGTGATCAATGGCCCCCAGAGCGCATCTGGAGGCGTTAAGATCAAAGGTTCTAACCGGTCCACTTGATCATGCTTTCGGTCTTTGTACCAATCTCCGATCCGCTCTAACCAAGTGTCTAGTTCATTCATGCAACGTTATCCCACTGTTTTACAAAGTGATTATCAGAAACTTGTTTGATTTCATGCTGTATTTCACTGCTCTGCTCTCGAATACGATCAGCGTCTATTGAATAGTTTGGCTCATTTTTGACGAGTTCGCCAAATGGCAGATCGGGATCTGGTACGGCAGAGATCAACAACTTAGTGTACGGGTGTCGTGGATTGGTTAAGATCGACTGGGTTGATCCCCAGTCGACGATCTGTCCTTTGTACATAACCGCTGTCTCTTCTGCGATGTAATGTGCTGTGGCAAGATCGTGGGTTATGTACAAAAAGCCAATCCCCAACTCTTGCTTCATTTTTTGCATCAGGTTCAACACGCCAAGTCGAATCGAAACGTCCAACATCGAGGTGGGTTCGTCAGCAAGAATAACCTCAGCGCCAACGGCCAGTGCTCTGGCTAGGTTAACCCTCTGTCTTTGGCCTCCACTGAGCTCGTGCGGGTATTTGGCGAGCGTTTCGATGGGTAACTCCACCAGCGTTAATAACTCTTTGAGGCGTTCTGTGAGAGCCTGTTTAGTGGCTACCTGTTTATGGATCTTAAGTGGGCGCGTTAAATGGTGCTCAATGGTGTGAGTGGGATTAAGTGAACCAAAGGGGTCTTGAAACACCATTTGCACACGGCTGCGATAATCCAAGATATCTTTACGGCTTTTCAGCGTAGAGATGTCTCTGCCTTTGAACAGTATCTCTCCCTCTGTCGCAGGGTAAACCTTGGTCATCAATCGTGCGCAGGTGCTTTTCCCGCAGCCTGATTCTCCGGCTAAGCCGAAAATCTCGCCTTAGCCTATGTGAAAGCTAACGGATTTGATTGCATTGAAAGAGGGGAAAATGAGAGTTGGATCAAACCACATTTCTTATGGGGAATCTTTTAAATATAATTGCAGAAAATGGCTTTGGCAAAGTTTAAATGAGGCATTTATTAATTAGCTTTGTGAAGCGTCGGAATCATCACACTTCAGTACAGAATTTCTTAACAAGCGAAAAAGCATTTGCTACAGATTACCTGTCCATTACATGGTGCTTTTCGGAGGAAAACATGTCCATTAATTCTATCAACCATGATGAAATGACAAATATTGCAAACAAGTGGGATGCTGAAGAAGAAGTATCTTTCAAACCAGAAAAGAAAATGAAGTCTGCTGAAGCTCGTCGTCGTATCGAGACTATAAGAGAAATTAGAGAAAGCGGTTTGAGTCTGGAAGAAGCGAGGGAGCTAGGTCTTATTCACTAATAATCCCCATTGCATTTAGAAGGGTGGCACAACGTCACCCTTTGATTTATAAGTGTTTTTTCATGCTTCCTATCCAGATTTAATCAACTCCTTGATTCTTTGGCTCACTGTTCTGTTTAGCCTAACCCTTTTGATATTACGCTTTTCAGATGAAAAACACGCACATGGCATACTCTTGAGCTAAGTTGTTTGACAGTCATATTCAACGCCACTAATTTTAAAGTTAAAGCAAAAATATGCGATGTCGTTGGTAAGGAGAAGGCTATGTCTAATTCTGTGGCTCAAGCTAAAGAAGTGCTGTTTTACGAACCCGAAGATCCGAACGGATACCTGTCAAATTTTGCCGCTTGTCCTATCAAGGTGGGTGATCAAGTTTGGGCAACCAGCGAACATTATTATCAAGCGATGAAGTTTGCCTCCGAAGCGCTACGCAATATCATTTTGGAAGCCAGTACACCTGCCGAAGCGTTCTCTTTAAGTCGTGACTACGAAGACCAAGTTCGCGACGATTGGTATGACATTCGTGTTGAAGTGATGCAGTTTATTGTGACGGAGAAGTTCAGACAGAATCCACAGTTTGCGCTGTTTCTTACCAACACCGGAGATTCGGTGATCAAAGAACATTCGCACAAAGACCACTTCTGGGGCGATGGTGGCGATGGAACCGGCGAGAACCATTTGGGTAAGATTCTGATGGTAGTGCGTCACCAGCTTCGCACTCAGCAACTGCATTTGATTGCTTCGCACTGATTCGTCGATTCAGATAGCGGCATGCTTATGATTACCCCTTAGACGCATTTAAAAGGCCGCCCTGCTATCTAGTATGAAGCAGGGCGGCCTTTTCGGTTTTAGAGAGTCAGGCATCAACGAGAGTTAACGTACGTGACTAAGCTATCCGTTGATAAGTTCTACGTTACGCTGGTGCTATAAGTAACTCTGTACGATGTCGTCAAGCTGTCCATCGTCTTTCATTTGGTCTAGGCGTTGGTTGATGAAGCTTTGCAGCTTAGGATCCATCTCAGGGTCAAACGCCAAATGGATAGGGTAGTTATTGATGACAGAACCAAACTCATGCATCTGGTAATCATCAATACTCAGTTTTTGCTCGTTTAGGTTGTATTTGATTCGTGATTCCATTTCCACAAACACGGTGTCGCCAGGTGCTCGGTTCAGGACACGAAACGCAGCAGTGTAATCTTTTACTCGAATCTCGTTGAGCTTGCCCTGTTGGATATAAGGTTCCAAGTTCGGATACTCAAATCCTTTCAGCAATACCACGGCTTTCCCATCGAGATCATCGATTGTATTGAACTCAAATGGCTTTTTACCGCTGCTGAGTAATACGTGTTTTACATTGTAAATCGGGTCTTCAGATAGGTTCGCAGATTGAATATTCCCCCAACTAGGGCTGCCATAGGTAACCCAGTTTGGATTCTCTCTCGCATCGAGCTTGTCGATCATTCGATTAAAAGGGTAGGTGTGGTAGTTGATCTCATATCGGCTGTCATCAAACACGGCTTCCACAATATCTGAAACAATTCCTCTGTGAGATGCCCCGTCAGTTTCGATTTGAAAAGGTTGCGCTTGGCTCGCAATAATGTAGTAGTGAAGAGGTTCGTTTGCAGAAGCATAACTGCTTGAAAACAAACTGACTATGGATGCAACGATAAGATGTTTTTTCATAACCTTCCCTAGTTATTTGATGAATGACTACTATTATACTAGTTGAGTAATTGTAGTTTGCTAGGATAACAATAATGGTAATTTGTGTATGTTGACAAAAGGAAAACGCTACGTTGGACTCTCCCGACAGTTGATCGGGATGATAATAGCGATCAGTACCTTATTCACAGTTATAGTGACAGGTCTCGGGTTGTATGTAGAGTACCAAAGTCGAGTTTCTTTTATCAGCTCTCAGATCGAGCAGGTCAAGGCTGGCTACCTTTCTGGTTTAACGGCAAGTTTGTGGGTTGAAGATCGAGAGCAATTGTTTGTGCAAGCCGAAGGCATCTCTCGCCTCCCTTCGGTCAGTTACCTTCTTATCGAAAGTCCCGATGAAAAAATTCTAGAGTTAGGTCAAAAGACCGAAGGCCAATCTTATTCTCAGTCTTGGGAAATGGTGCACCAGATGGGCGGCACAGACTTCCCGTTGGCGACGCTCACGGTGCAATCAGACTTGAGCATGATCCTAGATGACTTTGAAGAACGAGTGTTATTGTTGCTCGCCTTCGAAGCCGTTAAAATCTTCTTGTTGTCTCTCGTATGTTTAACCATCGTCTATCGTCTTGTCGTAAAACGTTTGATGACTATGTCTTCCCAAATCAACCAACAACAGGTCGAAGACAACAAACCGCGCTTTATAACGCCAACTCACTCTACTTACAAAGATGAGATATCGACTCTAGAGAGTAGCTATAACCGATCGGTAGAACGTATTCGTCAACAATATCAAGAGCTGGAAAAAGCCAAAGACATTGCTGAGGTGGCCAACCGCAATAAAAGTGAATTCCTTGCCAATATGAGTCACGAAATCCGTACCCCAATGAATGGGATTATCGGGCTGTCGTCTTTGCTCTCTGAAATGGATATGCCGAAAGAGCAAAAAGAGTACATCAACATGCTCAACACCTCTTCGCTTACTTTGCTCGACTTAATCAATGACATTCTCGATTACTCGAAGATCGAAGCGGGGCGACTAGAGCTTCAGCAAGAGCCGATGAAAATGATGGGCATTGCGGCCGACGTTGAATCAACCTTCCGAGTGAAAGCGGAGCAGAAAGGGCTTCGATTCCAATTAGCGATCGACCCTAAGATCCCAACCATGGTGATTGGCGACGGTACACAACTAAGACAAGTCCTAAATAACTTAGTAGGCAACGCGATTAAATTTACCGAGCATGGCCACGTCACGCTCTCGCTTCGTTTGGAAGAGGTGGTTGAGCCTGAGCAAAAACTCAGAGTGAGGTTCGAGGTTGTCGACAGCGGTATCGGTATTGCAGAAGACAAACAGAAATCGGTGTTCGATAAGTTTCAACAAGCCGACGGCAGTACCACACGTATTTATGGAGGCACAGGGCTTGGTCTAACAATATGCGAGAAGATAGTGACATTGATGGGCAGCAAGCTTGAACTCACCAGTGTTGAAGGTAAAGGCAGTACCTTCTATTTTACGGCTGACTTTGACCCGTGTTTAGAAGCCGATGAAAGCAATATCGATTTCAATAAGGTTTCGGTTCTGCTTGTGGATGATAGCCAGCTGAACATGTGTATAACGTCTACACAGCTTCAATCCTTTGGCGTTAAGTCTGAGTGCTGTGAAACGGCAAATCAAGCGTTAGAGTTGGTTTCAGAGTCTGTGGCTAAGTCATCACCTTATGATCTCGTTCTGATAGACAAAGTAATGCCGTCCGTTGATGGCTTTCAACTGGCGAGAAGCTTAGTTGAACGCTTTGGTAGCGAGTGTCCCAAGTTAGTGATGATCTCTGCTGACCCTAGAAAGCAAGATGAAGCTCGTGCTAAACAAGTCGGTTTTGTTGCCTACATTGCGCGTCCTTACCAAGATAATCAGCTTAAATGGACCATCAGTGAGGTACTCGCGAGAGCGGCTGATACTTCAGTCTTTACCTATCCGAACAGAGGAGAGGTTGCGTTTAAAGACAATGAACCTGTGCCGTTAAGTAAACCTGCAGCGGTTGTTAAAGATGCTCCCATTGTCTCTGTAAACGCCACACCAGCCGATAAACAAGCTCCAATTCAAGCAGAGTCAAAACCTGTCGCAGTTGCCGGAGAATTTAGTGGTACAGTTTTAGTTGTTGAAGACTCGCGAGTAAACCAACAAGTCGCCAAGATGATGCTCAAGAAGCTTGGCTTTGAGGTTGATATTGCCGACAACGGTGAAATTGGTGTCGAGAAATTCAAAGTCAACGAATACGAGATGATTTTTATGGATTGTCAGATGCCGGTTCTCGATGGCTTCGAAGCGACCAAGCAGATCCGAGCGCTCGAAGAAGGGGCTGCAAAGCATATTCCAATCATTGCGCTGACGGCCAACGTCGTGCAGCGAGACAAGCATTTGTGCTTCGATGTAGGCATGGATGAGTTTTTACCTAAACCGGTTAACCAAGGCAAACTGAGAGAGATCGTAGCGAGTTTCTTGTCGAAAGAGACGGAATCAAACAAAGAACATGAGCAGCAAATTGTTTAGTTGAGTATCTCTAATCTTACTTTTATTAAAAGAGTAATGAGGCGAATTAGACATAGTCTTTTATGCCGTTGGTTATATTTGAAGTATCGTGTGAAAGAAATGATAAAGGTGGCCTGAAAAGACCACCTTTTTTGTATGTGTCGGTTTGAACTTAATCTCTATCGATTGCGAACGCAGACCATGCTTGACGTGTCGGCATCACTTCGACTCGGTTAATGTTGATGTGATCTGGCAAGGTTGCGATATAAAACATCTGCTCGGCAATATCCTCTGCTGACAACGGTGTAGTGCCTTGGTAAAGGTTGTCTGAAGCCGTCTGGTTACCTTTAGTTCTTACAAGAGTAAATTCCGTTTCTGCAATACCAGGGGAGAGGTCAGTCACTCGTACCCCTGTGCCTTGTAAGTCACAACGTAGGTTGTAACTGAACTGCTTTACGAACGCTTTGCTGGCACCATACACATGGCTTCCTGGGTAAGGCCACTGTCCGGCGATTGACCCAACATTGATGATTGAGCTTCCTGCGCCTTTTTTAATTAACGTAGGCAACAGCGCATGAGTAACATTAACCAAGCCTTTGACATTGGTATCGATCATAGTGTGCCAGTCTTTCAAGTCCACATCAGGCGCGCCTTCTGGTGCCAAAGCTAACCCAGCATTATTGACCAATGCGGTAATCGATGAAAATTCAGCGGGTAATGAATCAATGGCTTGTTTTACGGCGTCTGCGTCTCGAACGTCGAGTTGAATTACATGCACAGGCACCGTTAATTCTTCCTTTAGGTCGAGTAGCCTTTCGATTCGACGACCAGACAACACTAACGACCAGTTATCTTCTGCGAAACGTTTTGCTGCCGCTTTGCCGAAACCAGAGGTTGCCCCTGTAATGAACGCTATCTTATCCATAAATACATCCTTCTAATTTGAAATTAACATAAGTAGTGCCATGCCGATCAAAATCGGCGCGGTCGTTGTTTTTGCAGACAAGTTCGGTACTGATAGATACAGTTTTTGCCCTAGTACATTGCCAATCAAAGCTGCCGGTAATAGCCATAAACCTGTGATGAACGATTCTTGGTTAAATGCGCCAATCCATATGAAGCCGATCAGTGAAATCGCTGAACTCAGCAGAAAAAACACAATCGCGGTGGCTCTCTGTTCACTGGTTTTAATGGTCAGGTTCATCAAATACGTCACTAATGGCGGACCTCCTGAAGAAGCGGTGGTCATGCTAAACCCCGAAATGGCTCCCGCCCAAAACGCGTGTCGTTGGTGCAACCAAGTGAGGCGTAAGTCCAAAATAATCAGCGTGCCAGCGACCAAAGACATCATCGCGATAAAGGCCTTCAAGCCTGATTCCGATATCGTGCTAATGAAATACAGCGAGAAAGGCACCGCAACCAACATGCCAATACACAGCGGCGCAATAAGCCGGATATTGATGGTGGTTTTACTTCGCTTGAGCAGAGGAAAGGCACTTAAAAAGTCCAACAAGATAGCGATGGTTACCGCTTGCAATGGTGGAACAATAAAGCTGAGGGAAAGCACTACGATAATCGCAAACCCAAATCCTGAATAGCCTCGAACTACTCCTGCAAACAGAATCAATGTCATCGCTAATCCTAATTCCACTCTTGCTCACCTCTTTGCTTTTGATATTGCTGCTGCGTTAATTAGCGTTCGATGAGGCCTGTCTCGTCTGCCTTTCAATCTATTCACACCTAAGAGTTTTGAATAGAGCCAGATCGACGATTGGATTGGGTCAGGCTGTTTGTTGGATCGGGGATGAGACTTGGGCTGATGTACTGGCCCAATGTTTTGTTGAAACTGACACTATGACCTCCGCCCTGTTTGGGATGAAGATTATTCCATCCGATAGCGCAGCCTTTTCAATGTCGTGTTTTGTGTCTTTCATTCTCGAAGACGAGCCAAGCACGAGCGGCTGTGAATCTAGTGTTGTTAATGGAGACGATGAAATGGAAGTATCAACAGAACAGCTTGTGAACCAAGATATTATCGACCTCGACAAGAGCGTATTTCATTCTTGGTCGATTCAAGAAGCAGCGGAGCCTATCGCCATTGCGGGTGGGCAAGGATGCAAAATGTGGGACTACGAAGGTAAAGAGTACCTTGATTTTAGTAGCCAACTGGTTAACACCAACATTGGTCATCAGCATCCACAAGTGATCAAAGCGATTAAAGATCAAGCGAACTCATTGGTAACCGTTGCCCCTGCGACCGCCAACCTCACTCGCGGTTTGGCGGCCAAGCGCATCTTGTCGAAAGCGCCAAGCTCGTTTAAGAAGGTGTTCTTTACCAATGCAGGCGCAGACGCCAACGAAAACGCGATTCGCATGGCGCGACAATTCACAGGGCGCGACAAGGTGCTATCTGCTTACCGTTCTTACCATGGCAATACAGGTACTGCGATTGCTGCGACGGGGGACTTTCGTCGAATTCCAAACGAGTATAGCCGTGGGCACGTTCACTTCTTCAATCCATTTCTCTATCGAAGCGAGTTCAATGCGGCGACTGAGGCAGAAGAGAGTGAGCGTGCCCTGCAGCATTTAGAGCGAGTGATTGAATGCGAAGGACCAACGGCGATTGCGGCGATTATCCTAGAGACGATTCCGGGAACGGCTGGCTTCCTAATTCCACCGAAAGGCTACCTTATTGGCGTGCGTGAGCTTGCAACTAAATACGGTATTCAATTGATCTTTGATGAAGTCATGGTCGGTTTTGGTCGAACGGGTAAGTGGTTTGCGTTTGAGCACTTTAATGTAGTGCCGGATCTGATTACTTTCGCGAAAGGGGTGAACTCGGGTTATGTGCCGGCTGGTGGCGTGGTGGTCAGCGAACCGATCGTTGAGTACTTTAAGTCAAACTTCTTTATGGGCGGCTTAACGTACTCAGGTCACCCTTTGGCGATGGCTTCTATCGTTGCAACGCTCGATGTGATGGAGCAAGAGGGCATTGTCACACACGCTGATAACGTCGGTAACAGCGTTTTAGGGCCGCTTCTACTGAGCCTTCAAGAGTTGCACCCTATGATTGGTGATGTGCGCGGCAAAGGGATGTTCTGGGCTGTAGAGCTGGTGGAAGATCGTGAAAGTAAAACACCTTTGAGCAATGAAAAAATGGGGCAATTGAAAGCGCAATTGACCAAGCGAGGCCTGTTGACCTTCATTGTGAATAACCGCATTCACGTTGCGCCACCTTTGGTTATTCAGCCAAGCGAGATAAAGAAAGGCGTTAAGATCATTGATGAAGTGTTGTTTGAACTTGCTTCTTAATTCTTCAAAATATAGCTGACACAGAAACACAGGCACTTTGGCAAAGGATTCCCCGTTCTTTTCAAAGTGCTTATTTTTCCTGAGTGCTTGGCTTTTGAGTGTCTAGCTTCCAATTGGTTAGGTATAGTCGAAAAAGAGCATCGATTGATGCTCTTTTTTACGTCATTGTCTTGAATAACAACGTCTACATAACCCTTTGTGATGCTAGCTCTTCATTACCTCTGACAGCTCTTTGATGCCGGGGGCGATCAAGTCTTTGTCGATGGCGTGAAAGCCCAATCGAAAATAGGAATTGGGGTCATATTCTGACAATGCTTCACAGCCCGATTCCGTTTCGGTATTCGTCATAAAGTGTGAATAGCCTGTCTCAATCAATATGCCCTTTTGGGCGGCTCGTGAAGCTAAACGCTGGCTATTGATGTGGCTGGGCGTTTGTAGCCACAGAGAGTTGGCCTGCTCGCTTTGAGCCAGTCGCTTGCAGTCAGGTAAGTACTTCAAGACAGCATCGTTGATCAGCTTCCAGCGCTGGCGAGTGTTTTCTCTAAAGCGCCTCACAAAGCTGTCGTAGTAGCCTTGTTCAATAAAGTGCGCTACTTCCATCTGAACACGGCTTGGCGCGTGTCGATACATCAAGCGACGCAGTATTCTAAGATCGTAGATCAACTCTTCAGGTGCCACGATGTAGCCTAATCTCAAGCCGGGTGCTAATAGCTTAGAGAAGCTGCTGACGTAGATGACTCTCCCTTCCTTGTCATTGGCTTTTAGCGCGGGTTTAGGATTCCACTCCACGTTGCACTCGGCGTCATAGTCATCTTCGATAATTACCGCGTCATTGGCTTTGGCCATTTCAAGTAACTGAGTTCGACGCTCATCACTCATGGTGACGCCGGTTGGAGCTTGATGGCTAGGCGTGACATAGAAGTGATCACACAGTGAAGAGTGCTCATTTAATCTCAATCCTTGTTCATCCACTTGATGCGGGTGTAACTGCGCGCCAGAGAGATTGAAGATGTGATTCGCTTCTTTGTAGCCGGGGTTCTCGACTCCGACTCGACTCTGATGGTTCATGAGCAAAGTCGAAATCAAATACAGCGCATTCTGCGAACCTAAGGTTATGAGGACCTCATCACTTTGGGCATGAATACCGCGCTGTGGGAGCACCCTTGTGCGTATCTGTTCGACCAGCATGTCGACGTCTTTATCGACCTTGTCGCAAAGCCAGCGGTGATCATGTGGGTCTGAGGTGACCTTTCTTGTCGCTTCTCGCCATTGAGCTAATGGGAAGTCATTGATAGAGGGTTGGCCAAAAATAAATGGGTATTGGTAACAACTCCAATGCGAGGGTTTGACGATGCGTGGGTATTGGCCCAATTGCAGCTTAACGCGTTTGCTCCAATCCGGTGCATTGTCGCTGTCGGCTGATTCAAAATGATCCAAACTCGCGTCGATAGTATCACTCGGGTTTTCATACTTTTCTGAAAGGTAATAACCACTGCGAGGCTTACTGATGAGGTAGCCATCGTCGAGCAAACTGTCGTACACCAACGAGACAGTATTGCGTGAAACACCCAATTGGCTAGACAGCTTACGACAAGACGGAAGCGCTTGTTCAGCCGGAAAAATACCATTCAATATCGCCGTCACCAAATAGCTACGTACTTGTTCTTGCAGGCTTCTTTTGGAATCAAACTCGATGAAACAATTGTGATTTATCGCCATGAGATACAGTCCTTATTCTCAGTGAACCTCAGTCCAATTTGTATAAAAGAGCAAGAAATGCGCCAGAGTTCATATTGATGTTTTAAGAGTGTGTTTTGCTCTCTCTCAACCCCGAAAATTACGTTGTCCCAAACTAGAAAATCGTTCTGTCCCAACCTGAAAATTAAATTGGCTCTACGTCTTCGATGCATTCCGTTCATAAAGTAAAGGCAGGCAAATAATCTCGATAAGGAAAGCGTATGAAACAGGGAATGACGATGA
Organism: Vibrio sp. 10N.247.311.12; assembly: GCF_041467515.1. Lineage (NCBI taxonomy): Bacteria > Pseudomonadati > Pseudomonadota > Gammaproteobacteria > Vibrionales > Vibrionaceae > Vibrio > Vibrio sp. 10N.247.311.12. The sequence goes on along the minus strand of NZ_JBFSUV010000004.1, from coordinate 90,830 downwards.
AGGCATGGGTTTCAACAGCGGCAGCGACCGTTGTACTGGGTTGTTTTGGAGTCGCACAAGCATCGGAGCTTGCAGCCATCGAAAAGCAAGGCTTCATGAAAGTGGCGACAGAAGATAACTACTCTCCATTCAACTATATCGACCGCGGTAAGCCTGCGGGGATTAACAAAGATTTGCTTGATGAGTTACGTGAATATTCGAAGTTCGATATCGAACAAGAGATCTTACCTTGGACAGGACTACTCGCTTCGGTATCTGCGGGTCAATATGATGTGGCGTTAACTGGCGCGATCATTACCGATGCTCGCTTGAAGGCCTTTGATTTCACTCCACCTATCGCTTCAGCGCAGCATTACTTCTTAACCAGAGCTGACGCGGAAGATATTAATACGGTAGCCGATTTAGATGGAAAAACAGTGGGCTTACAAGCGGGCAGTGCTTTGCTAGAAAGGCTTCCAGAGCTCGAAGTGATGCTCGAAGCACAAGGCAAATCTTTGGGTAAAGTGGTGCAGTATCAATCCTACCCAGAAGCGTATTCCGACTTGGCAATCGGCCGAATAGACTATGTGATCAACAGTGTGGTTTCAGTTAACGAGGTAGTGAAATCCAAGTCAAAGGTATTCAAAAAAGGCGAGGCGGTGTCTGGTCCTGGTTTCGTGAGCTGGCCTGTTCCTAAAGAGAACCCTGAGCTTTTGGCATACCTAACGGAGTTTTTCCTGCACCTAGAGCAAACAGGAAAAATGGCGGAGTTGCAGAAGAAGTGGTTCGGTGAGTCGTTCGACCAACTGCCTTCAGAGGCCATCACTTCCGTTGAGCAGTATCACAAGCTAACAGCAGTCCAATAGATGGATAAGCATGCGCTGACACAAACAGTTAACGGCTGTTTGTGTCCATGCCAATGGGTTCAAAGCGGTTTAACCCATGAGTCATTGGCGCACAATCTATCGAAAGAAGTCGCTGATCAAAGAGGTCGTTTATGGATTATTACGCTTGGGAACAGTTGCTACAGGGCGCGTGGGCAACGGCATGGATATCGGCAGTATCGATTGTATTAGGTGTCGTCATCGGCCTAATGATTGCCTTAGTTAGAATGATGAAAATCCCGTTTGTGGATCAAATGTTGGGTATCTATGTCAGCTGGGCACGAGCAACGCCTTTGGTGACACTGGCTCTGTTTATTTTCCTTTCTTTTCCGTCATTTGGCATCAATTTAGATAAACACGTTTCTGCTATTTTAGCTCTCACACTCAATACATCGGCATTCAATGCAGAGATTTGGCGCAATGCCTTTCTTAACTTTTCAAAAGGACAAATGGAAGCGGCAGAAGCCATTGGTATGAGACGTATCACTTATTTTCGCCGCATCATGTTCCCGCAAATGGTGATCATGAGCCTACCAGCGCTAGTCAATGAGATGTCGTTCTTAATCAAAGGCAGCCCAGCGATTGCGGTGATCGGCATCGTCGACCTAACTCGTGTCACCAATCGAATCTCTGCGGTTACCTATGAACCACTTGGGCCGATTCTATGTGCCGGTGCCATTTACATGTTGATTATTGGCGTGTTGGTGAAGTTGCAAGCGGTGGCTGAAAACCGAGCTACTTATCTGCAGTAGTAAGTGTGGCTATCAGTAATCTACCTCAGTCACAGCTATCAACAACAACCACAGTTTAGCCGTCATGGCTACTTGGTCAGAAACACCATTTACCTGCTTGTGATGCGTTATTGAGCGGGTAAGTTTAAGGAGTAAATATGGAAGAATGGAATATTATCTGGCAACAAAAAGAGCTGTTTGCTTCAGGGTTTGTGACCACATTTTATCTTTTTGTTTCGTCTTCAATCTTGAGTTTCATCATTGGCATCGGTTTGTTGTATTGCCTCGAAAACTCAAAACTTGGTGTGAAGTACACCATCAATAGTTTGATAGGCATGATGCGCACCTTGCCGTTTCTTATCTTAGCGTACCTGCTCTATTACGGGTTGCCGCAGGTTGGTATTCGACTCGATGCGATTACAGCGGGAATCATCGCGCTAAGTCTCTATCACGGTACCTATTTTTGTGAGATTTTCCGAGGTGTTCGTAAAGGATTAGAGCCTGGTTACATCGAAGCGGCGCACGCTTATGGCTTTTCTAAACTCAAAACCTTCACACGAGTCATCACACCCAACGTGTTGTGTAAGTCGGTTCCTCTGATCACTAACCAACTCATCATCTGCTTAAAAGACACTGCGTTTCTTAGCATCATCACCGTCGCAGAAATTACCGCGGCCGCCAACAGCATTCAATCGACCTACTTCATCCCATTGAATGCGTTCATCATTGCTATCGCGCTCTACTGGGTTGTGAGTATTGCACTTGAAACCATCACCAAACGAATCCAAACCAAAGTTGAACTTAGAGGACTTAGCCATGCTTAAACAATCAGAGATTATTGAAACGGAAGCACCGATTAACCCTTCTTTGGGCGTGAATTTGGAAGTGATTGAGTGCGAGCCACTATTGGAAGAACGAGAGACGATCATCAAGGTTGAAAACCTGTCGAAACAGTTTGATGGCATCGAAGTACTGCGAGACATCAACCTCAACATCAACAAAGGCGATGTGGTGAGTATTCTCGGCTCGTCAGGTTCGGGGAAATCGACGCTACTGCGTTGCATGAACTGGTTAGAGCAGCCAGAGCGCGGCACGATTTTTATGGGTGATGAGCGTATTGGTATCAACTCTGAAACGGGTAAGCCACTCAAATACAAAGAGTTGGCGAAACTTCGAGAGCGTCTTGGAATGGTTTTCCAAAGCTTCAACTTATGGCCGCATCTCACCGTGTTGCAAAACGTCATGGAAGCGCTGGTTCATGTTAAGAAGATAGCGAAATCAGACGCCGAGGAGATGGCTCGTAAGCAACTCGACAAGGTTGGGATGTCACACAAACTAGAGAGTTACCCAAGCATGTTATCGGGTGGGCAAAAGCAACGTGTCGCGATTGCCAGAGCTCTCGCGATGGAACCGGATGTATTGCTGTTTGATGAGCCAACCTCCGCGCTCGACCCTGAATTGGTCGAAGAGGTGTTACTGGTAATGAAGAAGCTATCGCAAGAGGGTTACACCATGGTGGTGGTGACTCATGAGATGGAATTCGCGCGTCAGGTGTCGGATCAGGTGGTATTCCTTGAGAAGGGCATCTTGATTGAGAAATCCAACCCTGAGAAGTTCTTCACTAACCCAGATTCAACAAGGGTAAGGAAGTTCCTCAAGCTTGATTCATGAGTTAGATGATTCGCGCACCTTAATGTTTGATTGTTAAAAAACTCCGACTGAATCAGTCGGAGTTTTTGTATTTGTGTTGCTACCGCATTAAGAGGATGTGGTACTAGCCAATGCTATCAATGTGGATCACTACTGAGTCTGGTCGCCAGTATTCCAGTTCGCAGTCCATCAACTCGCCATCTTGTTTGTAGTTCACTCGACAGATCTTAAGAACAGGCTGCCCCTCAGCCAAATTCAGCGCCTTGGCGACATGAGCAGGGGCAGAAGTTGGAATTACATCAAAACGCGAGCGTTGGGTCTCGTAGCCGTATTTTTCTCGGTAGATGCCTGTCAGCGACATGGTGAGGTTTTCTGACAACACCTTCTCAAACAACGGCGCTTTTAAGACGTTTTCAACAAACAGCACCGCTCGGCCATCAATAAAGCGTAGTCGCTCAATCACGTGTATCGGCGTTATCTGTTCTATCTCTAATGCTTTGGCGTAATCGCCCGCGGCCATCTCTGTGCGGGTGCTCAGCAGCCTTGTTTCTGCAATACGATGTTGTTCGCGAATCATTTGATGAAAGTGAGAGCGAGACAGCGGGTTGTAGCGAATTCGTTCGGGTGACACATACCAGCCTCGACGCTCTTCTCTGTATATCAGACCTTCGGTTTCTAATGACACCAATGCATCTTTGAGCGTGATTCGTGTGGTGGAAAACAGCTCGCTAAGGTTTCTTTCGGATGGCAGTTTTTGCCCTTCAATGAAGATACCTGATTGAAGCTGCTCTCGAATACTCGCCTTAATTCTTCCTAACTGTGTCCCTGATTGCCCGGTGCCCAATGTTCTCATTACTGATCTAGTCCATAAGTTCGTGTGCTTAATAAGGTAAACCATGGAGTTAACAGGAATGTGACAGTAAACAATGGCTTATTGTCATATGAGTGAAATATAACTGCCACGTAAATGCACTCGAACTGTCAAATAACTTACGGCAAACCGTCACATTCCGGCTATAGCATACAAAACGAACTTACTGACCTAGTCCAGAAGGATAGAGACAATGAAAACTTTGCTTAGCCGTTCAACTGTATCGCCAGCTAAATTAATCGGTTCACCTGCAAAATTAATCGGCGCAACGCTAATAACGGCAACACTTTCAATGCCAGCGATGGCGAAGGATGCTGATCTTGAGTCACTGATTGAAGCCGCTCAAAAAGAGGGTGCAGTTTACAGTGTGGGTATGCCAGACAGTTGGGCAAACTGGAAAGGCACATGGACTGACCTGAAAGCAAACTACGGTTTGAAGCATCAGGATACCGATATGAGCTCGGCTCAGGAGATCTCGAAATTTGAAGCAGAGAAGAAAAACGCAACCGCTGATATTGGTGATGTGGGTTTCGCATTTGCACGTGTGGCAGTGAAGAAAAACGTCACTCAGCCATACAAACCAACCACTTGGAATGACATTCCAGACTGGGCAAAAGACAAAGATGGTCACTGGGCTCTGGCTTACACTGGCACCATCTCTTTCATTTCCAACAACAACCTTGTTGAAGATGCGCCGAAAACTTGGAGTGACTTACTAGAAGGTGACTACAAAGTCACAGTCGGTGACGTAGGCGTAGCAGCGCAAGCAAACAACGCGATTTTAGCGGCTGCATTTGCTAATGGCGGTGACGAGTCGAACCTAAAACCAGCGATTAAATTCTTTGGTGAATTAGCGAAGCAAGGCCGTCTGTCTTACACCGACCCAAGCATCGCTAACCTTGAAAAAGGCGAAGTGGAAGTGGCAATCATGTGGGACTTCAACGCACTGAACTACCGCGACAAGATTGACCGTGAGCGCTTTACCGTCAGCATTCCACAAGATGGCTCAGTGATTTCTGGTTACACCACCATCATTAATAAATACGCACAAAACCCGAACGCGGCGAAGTTGGCTCGTGAATACATCTTCAGCGACCAAGGCCAAATCAACCTAGCAGAAGGTTACGCACGTCCAATCCGTAGCAACATTACGCTACCTCAATCAGTTCAAGACAAGCTGATCTCAAACGAGCAATACAGCAATGTTCACCCAGTGACTGACTTCTCAGCATGGGAAAAATCAGCACGTCGCCTGCCACGTCAATGGCAAGAAAGCGTATTGATTCACCAGCAATAACCCCGCTTAACACGCCACCTTCAGTAGGTGGCTTTTAGAAACAAGCAATAGAGAATAGACCATGAGCAATAAGGTTATCCTTGTTGTTCTAGATGGACTGAACTATCAGGTAGCCCGTGATTGCATGGGCTACCTGAACGGTCTTCTAGAGCAAAGTGATATGTATGAGAAACAGGGCGATTTGCGTAATAAACAGAGCACTTCGCAGAGCACGCAAAAAAACAAGCTGCGCGCCACGCTTTACCCTGTGCAGTGTGAGCTGCCATCTATGTCACGTCCACTGTATGAGTGCATCCTGACCGGTGTTCGCCCTGTTGAGAGTGGCATCGTCAACAACCAAATCGTGCGTTTGTCGAATCACGAGTCGGTATTTAGCTTGGCGAAGTCGCAGAACAAAGTGACGGCAGCTGCGGCTTACCATTGGGTGAGCGAGTTATATAACCGAGCGCCATTTGATGCAGTACGTGACCGTTTCACCAACGATGAAACCATGAACATCCAACACGGTTGTTTCTACCACTGGGACCACTACCCAGATGAAGCCTTGTTCTTGGATGCTGAGCACCTGCGCGTCACTCATCAGCCTGATTTTTTGCTGATTCACCCAATGAACATTGACGACATGGGACATAAGCATGGGCTGGACTCTCGCCAGTATCGCAATAGTGCACGTGGCGCGGATATCTACCTGTCGAACTACCTTGAGAAATGGGTAGACGATGGTTATCAAGTGATCATCACCAGTGACCATGGCATGAACAATGACCTGTCTCATGGTGGCATTTTGCCTGAAGAGCGCGAAGTACCTTTCTTTGTGATTGGTGATAAGTTCACACACCAAGAATGTTCAGTGAAACAGACCGACATCTGCGGCAGCGTTTGTCAGTTACTCAACCTTGAACACGATAAATCTTACACTCAGGAATTGTTGGCCCTATGAGCAGTTCTGTAATCATGCAGAGCGATGGCTCTGCGCTTAAACCCAAAACCAAATCTTTGTTTCAACGCTTCAAGCCCGCTTTGTGGCTTGCGCCTTTCGCGCTGTTTTTCTATCTTTTCCAACTGGCACCTATGGTTTGGGTGCTGATCAACAGCTTCTTCTATGACGACGAACTCTCTCTCGAAAACTATTCTGAAATATTCGATTCTGCTTTCATGATGCAGGCTTTTGGCAACAGTTTATGGTTGTCGATTTGGTCGAGCATTGTTGGCTTGGCGATTGCAACTCTGTTGGTCTCTTCATTGCGCCGTGTTGATTCTAAAATCCGCGATGCGGTGATCGCGTTTACCAATATGAGCAGCAACTTCTCTGGTGTGCCTCTGTCGTTCGCATTCATCATCATCTTGGGCACCAATGGTGCGATTACCTTATTGCTCAAGCAGTATGGATTGCTGGGTGATTTCGACCTTTACGGCAAGTGGGGCTTGCTGGCGATTTACATCTACTTCCAGATCCCATTGGCGGTGTTGTTGCTCTATCCAGCGTTTGATGCTCTGAGTGACGACTGGCAAGCCGCTTCGGCACTGCTTGGCGCGAAAACTTGGCAATACTGGACCAAAATCGCGCTGCCTGTGTTATCTCCGGCTTTGTTCGGCACCTTTATCATCTTGATTGCTAACGCGATTGGCGCCTACGCAAGTGTGTATGCGTTGACCTCGGGCAACTACAACGTGATTACGATTCGTATCGCGAGCTTGGTATCGGGCGACTTGTTCTTAGAACCAAACCTAGCTGCGGCAATTTCAGTGATTCTGATGGCGATGCTGGCCTTCATCACCGTGATTAACCAATGGCTGATCAGCAAAAGCTACGCAGGGAAGAGAAAGTAATGAACACCGTCAATACTCGTTTTCATAAAACGGTTGTCTATTCGATTGTCGGCATCATGATGATCCCGATCTTAGCGACCTTTATTTACTCGATCTCTTCTCGTTGGGGCGCAACGATCCTGCCGGATGGCTTCACGTTAGATTGGTATATCAACCTGCTGACCGATCCTCGCTTCTTACAAGCTTTTGGTCGTTCACTGTTTATCTGTGTGGCAGCACTGTCATTGAGTGTGGTGTTGGTCTTGCCTGCGATTTTCGTGGTGTTTTACTATTTCCCGAAACTCGACAAGGTGATGAATATCCTGATCTTATTGCCATTCGCTGTGCCACCCGTGGTGTCGTCGGTTGGCTTGCTTCAGCTATATGCCGATAGTGAAATTTCCTTGATAGGCACACCGTGGATCTTGATTGGTACTTACTTCACCATCGCGTTGCCATTCATGTATCGCGCGATTGCCAACAGCTTTGAAGCGATTAACCTGCACGATTTGATGGACGCGGCACACCTGCTCGGTGCAAGCACCACCAAGGCGTTCTTGTTGATTATTCTGCCAAACCTTAAGAAAGGCTTAATGGCGTCGCTGTTCTTGTCGTTCTCGTTCCTATTGGGCGAGTTCGTGTTTGCCAATATCTTGGTGGGTACACGTTACGAGACACTGCAAATCTACCTATACAACATGCGTCAAACCAGCGGCCACTTCACGTCAGCCCTTGTGATGACGTACTTCCTGTTTATTTTCTTACTGACTTGGTTGGCAAGTCGTTTCAGCCAGGGAACAAAATAATGAGCTATGTAAATGCAAAAAACCTCACCAAGAGCTTTGGTGACAACACGGTGTTTGAAGATATTGAATTTTCCATCGAGAAGGGCGAATTCATTACTCTGCTTGGCCCAAGTGGCTGTGGTAAATCGACTCTACTGCGCAGCTTGGCTGGCCTGAATCCTGTTGATGGTGGCGAGATCTGGGTCAACGGTGAAGAGATTACTCACCAAGTGCCGCAACAACGTGGCATCGGCATGGTGTTTCAATCTTATGCGCTGTTCCCGAACATGACGGTTGAAGGCAATATTGCGTTTGGCCTCAAGATGAAAAAGCTTGCTGCTGACGAGATTAAACGTGAAGTCGCGAAAGTGATTGGGCTGGTGGAATTAACGGGCAAAGAGAAGTTCTACCCGCATCAGTTATCGGGCGGTCAGCGTCAGCGTGTCGCCTTGGCAAGAGCCTTGGTAGTGAAGCCGCGTATTCTGCTACTTGATGAGCCGCTTTCGGCGCTGGATGCGAAGATCCGTAAACACCTACGCCAACAGATCCGAGACATTCAAAAAGAGATGAATCTGACCACGATCTTCGTGACTCATGATCAGGAAGAAGCGATGATCATGTCTGACCGTATCTTCTTGATGAACAAAGGCGAGATCGTACAAGCGGGGACACCCGAAGAGATCTACACTCAACCTGCCAATGAATTTGTGGCTGGGTTCATGGGACACTACAATCTGGTGCAAGCGAACAAAGCCAAGCAACTTTTCAATATTGAAACAGAATGGAAAGTGGCGATTCGACCTGAATCTATCTACGTGAAAGAGCAAGGCCGACAATATGGCGAACATATCTCTGCGCCGAAAACGGGCACCATTCGTAACCACCAGCTCTTGGGCAACGTGATTCGCTACCAGGTAGATGTCGATGAATGTGAATTAACCGTCGATCTATTGAACCGTTCCTCTGAACGACTGTTGGCAAACGGCAGCCAACTTGAACTCCTGTTTAACCTTAACGAAATTCAACCAGTGAGAGCCTAAGATGTTCAAACCTTTGTATGTATTTGATATGGATGAAACGCTGATCAATGCCGATGCAGCGATGCTCTGGAATGAGTTCTTGGTTGAAAAGGGCATTGCCACAGCGCCCAACTTTATTGAAGAAGATAAGCGCTTAATGGGCTTGTATTCGGAAGGCAAACTGAACATGGAAGATTACCTCACGTTTTCCATGCAGCCTTTGGCCGATATGCCAACAGAGCAAGTCACCGCATTGGTGGAAGAGTGTGTTGAACAGCATATTTTGCCTAAGCAGTTCAAACAGTCGAAACCTTTGATTGAGCAGCTTGAGAATGATGATATCGACATGTTGATCATCTCAGCCAGCGTCACTTTCCTAGTAGAAGCGGTCGGCCGCAAGATTGGTATCGAGAACGCCCTCGGTATTGATTTGATTGAAAACCAAGGTCGTTTCACGTCTCAAATATCAGGCGTTCCAAGCTACCGTGAAGGCAAAGTGACGCGTTTGAAAGAGTGGTTAGACAATCAAGAAACTAACTACTCAGACATTCACTTTTATACCGATTCAATCAACGACTTACCTTTGTGTGAACACGCTGATTTTGCTTACCTAGTAAACCCATGTCCGCGTTTGAAAGCGTTAGCCGATCAACCGAATTGGTCGATTCTCAACTGGGATTAACGCTGATCCCATCTTTGAATTATGTTCGCTTTAGAACGAAAAAAGCCGCTGATGAAAGCGGCTTTTTGATTCGTATTATTCTATTTCTAGTTTGTAACCTATCCCGTAAATGGATTTGATGTAGTCACATTTTTCATTTATCGAGACCATTTTTTTGCGTAAGTTTTTAATATGGCTATCGATAGTGCGATCACTGACCACTCTTCTATCGTCGTAGATTTTATCAATCAATTGATCGCGACTATAAATGCGGCCAACATTTTGATAGAGAAGGTGCAAAAGCCGAAACTCAGCTGGCGTTAAACTTAGCTTAATACCACATAGGACAGCGGTCATACTCAATTCATCAATATCAATGGCGTTCGTTGCTGACGTGGCTTGGGGCTTGTTGGAACGGCGCAAAATATTTTTCACCCTCACAACCACTTCTCTCGGGCTGTACGGCTTACATATATAATCATCTGCACCCAGTTCAAGCCCAACGAGTCGATCAATCTCTTCGACCTTGGCTGTCGCCATAACCACTGGGATGTCACTGAACGTTCTCAGCTCTCGATAAATATCCAACCCGTCTCGATTGGGTAGCATGAGGTCGAGAATAATGAGTTTAGGCGATGCTTGCTTTACCCAGTCAATGACAAGGTTACCATCGATAATATGATGACTTTCAAGGCCAGAGTGCTCTAAGTACTCACACAGTACACTTGCTAATGCAGGCTCATCTTCGACGACTAAAATCACGATTTTATTTCCTTTGGTAACGCTATGATGATTCGTAGTCCACCCAATTCTGAGTGGTCGGCAGTAATGTGTCCTTGGTGCGCTTCAACGATATTTTTACAGATAGATAAGCCAAGCCCAGAACCGCCACTTGAGCGACTGCGCGATTTATCAACGCGGTAAAGCCTCTCAAACAAACGCGGAAGTGATGCATCAGGTACACCTGGATCACTGTCTTCAACGTTGATAATAATACTATCACTAATGTCGGTAACATCTATCGATACATGCCCATTATCGCTAGTGTATCGTGCGCTATTTTCCAACAGATTCACAAACAGTTGTGTCAGTAATCTCTCATCACACGAGGTAAACAGTGGGGCTGAATGGTCATAGTGCTTTGTTAATGTGATGTTTTTTTGTTCTAAACGGATCGAGTTTTGAACGATCACAGAATCAATCAGTTTATGTATATCAACGTTGTTTTTAACATTGAGGTTAAATCCGATGTCATACAGGGAGAGTTGGTGAAGATCCTCAACGAGTTGACCCAACGTGATGATTTGTTGATGTAACGAGTCGATGTATTTTGGTTCAGGTGATCGAATACCGTCTTGTAGCGCCTCTAGTTCACTTCTAAGCACGGTGATAGGCGTTCTAAGTTCATGTGAAATATCTGATAACCACTGTTCTCTAAGTGTTTTCTGTTTTCTTAGTGTCTCGACAACACCGTTGAATATTCCGATGAGATCGGACAATTCATCATTGCCGCTTTTTTTAATGTAGAAATCGAGATCGCCATTTTCGATAGATTTGGCACCTTTCGACAAAGCACGCAATGGTTTCAAAAATCGCCTAACAAGAAACAAAGAGATAAGGAATGAAAGCAACACGGTAATCGATGCGATAGTGCTTACATGCGTCGTTTGTTGTTTGAAAAAGCTTTCTGCTAAAGGCCCTGATATTTCATCCATCTGGACGATGGAGATATACCCAATAACTTGATCATCCAGTGTTATTTCGACTAGCGCTTGATGCTGACCATCTTCAAGGTGATGTAGGTTTTCAGGCGGTCCAATTATGGCTCGCCCGTCTTGATCTAAAATGTTGAGTCGTTGCCAAATAGGTTGAAGGCCTGGCGCTTCCGGCTCTCTTAATGGTGGTGGCGATGGGTGTCTGTCACGAGGATGTGGTCGTGAGGGGCCGCCAATGCTACTGGCGATTAAATGTGGTTCACGCTCTAGCCGCCTCCATTTTTCGGAAGGTGAGTAATATTGCTTTAAGTTATTGGCGAGTTCTTGAGCTAGGGCAATCTCATTATTATTTGTGAAATCTTGGAGCCCTCTTTGAAAACTGGAGTTAATAAAATAGGTCAGTACAAAGAGCATGGTCACGCACACCATTAGTATTGAAACAAACAGTTTGGTGAAAATTGATATGCGCACGTTCTCTCCAGAAATTAAAGTGAATTAAGACGATAGAGTGAGTTAAGACAATAAAATGAGATAAACCAATATTAGCCCTCGATCGTGTGGGAAATATGGACATTGATTTCTTTATTCATCTTAGGCCATGTATAAGCACTCTTTTGTTAGAAATGAATAGCGAGCTGACAGGGTGCTATACCCCATCAGCTCGCATTGAATTATCACTATTTTAGGATAACCCTCTAACCATTATTGACGTCTTGGTGGTGGTGGCGGAACTTCCTCTTCCGATAGACCACCGCTTCCATCTGCGTCTAGTTTATCAAAGTCATCGGCGAGTGGACCTCTGAGCTCTTCTAATTGTAATTCGCCATCACCGTTTGCATCCATTTCTTCAAAGCTTGGCATTTCTCTTGGGCCTTCACGGCTTTCAGCACACGCTTGAAGCGCGAATGTCGATGTCAGTAAAAGTAATGCTGTCGTGATTTTGTTCATAATTTAATTCCTATTCGTAACCAAATATAAGTGTATTTCTTTGACGCAAATAGGTTAGCGATCAAATTAGCAGAGAAAATGGATAAATCTAGGAGATGAAAGTTAGCGTTTAACTTTAATAGGGCATCAGATCATCAGCCCATCAAGTCAGGTTGTTTAAACCTCCATTGTTTCTACATAGTTTCCACATTTTCTATTTTTATCCTAGTCCACTATTGAACTCATGAATTTAATGCCTTTAGCAATAAAGGCAGAAAGCTATCGTTGGTATTGAAATGGATTATTTTTTAGGAGCCGTAGAATGAAGGCAATGGTAAAAAAATCAGTCGTTGTCTCTTCTACGTTGTTGGTTGCTTCTTATAGTAACGCTGCTCTTTATAGGGTGGTTTTGGATGAATCACCAGTAGAAACTGAATCGGTGTATGGGGTCGCAGTTGAACCAGAGCTTGGTACAACGGATTGCTTTAGTACCAGTTGTGGTGACACCGACTACGCATTCGCAGGGGAAGCTCAAAATGCAGAACCAGGTTTTTCCTTTAAAGAGGAGGTCCCCTTTGGTATCGATAACACGTTCTACTATTTGGATTATGACGATATCTATAGCTACTGCACGAGCGAACTTGGCTACGCGACTTGTGAAGCTTGGAGTTCTTTATTGTGGTATGGCGATGATGATGCGGGCATTGGAGGCTTGAAAAATGAGCGTGATGCGTATTACGGGCTGAGCTATCAGACCAATTCCACGGCTTTTTATGATTCTTCTTCGCTAAGCGAGATCCCAGATGTTGGCAGCAACCCACCTGATGTGAGCAGTTATAGTTATTCCTTTGTTGATGGAACAGAGGAGAAGGTGATCACTAAAGTTGACGAGAATGGTTTTGTTCTTGGTAACACCAGCAGTGGTTACTACAGTTATAACAACCAATATATTCAGTTGTATAGGCAGCGTGGTTACTACGATACAGGCACTGAATTTACGGTTCTCCAACCTGAAGCCGATACCAGCATTACGATCAGCGATGCTGACGGCGAAGCGAATATAATCTCCCAAATGGGAAGAACGATGGCTTTTGACTCTTTCAGTTATGGAGGGGAAAGCTATGTGGTCGGAAGCGCGTCCGTTGCGACTTTTTATTACAGTGATGGATACAAAGATTATGACTCTCCGTACACATCCGACAGTGATGCTGAGGATCTAGATAATTGTATCGATGAAGATATTGAGCCTGCTTTATATCCAGAGTGTCAGAACTTTGCTTTTGCTAATCGAGCTTTTGTCTGGAATATAACCGATGCGAATGGTCCCAATGATGATGGAAACCGTTTTGCAGTATCCGATTGGGAAACCAGTTCGACCTATTACTCTTACAACGATGATGAAGCTTCAGCACAAGCGAGTGTGAGGGCTGCAACGATTTCGTCTAGAGGGACATATAGCTCTTATCCTGTTTTAGTTGGTTACAATACGGAACTAGATGATTCAGATAACTTTCTTATGCAGGCTGCTGTGTTTAGGCCAAGCAGTACGTCAAATTTCAGCGTTTCGGAAAATGCTTGGACGACTACATTTATCGCTAATGCGACGGTAGAAGTGAGTGATTCATACATTCACAGTAATTCTGTCGCAACAGACATTAATGAAAACATGATGGTTATTGGTTATGCAAAAAGAGATGGTGATTATCCGTCGGATCGTGTGTCTGATAATCGTATGTTCGTCGCTGATGCGAATGACACAACGCCAACAGCCACATTCTTCGCAAGTTTAGGTGAAGACATTTTCTTTGACAGTGCAGAGGGAAAAGCAAGTGAGATCAACAGCTACAATGAAATCGTTGGCTATGTTGACGCCGAAACTCACGCTGAAGTAGACGGACATGAAAGAAGGCATCGCGGCTTCATTTTCCCTTATAACGACACTGGTACCGATGCTGATAGACGTGCAAGATATAATGATCAAGCTTGGTGGTTAGACGACCTAACTAACGGTGGTGACGACAGTGATGCCAACAACCACTTTAGAATATTGGACGCAACCGACATTAATGACGCGGGTGTTATCTCAGGGACGGCAATACAATGTTTTGCGAGTGAAAGTAGCTCCTCTTCTATGGCTTATGATTCAACCGCACACTTTGCTTATTGTAATGATGGAGTAGGTGACGAGAGGGTGGTGGCTGTAAAACTTATCCCGATATCTGGAGCAACAAGTGAAGACATTGCTGAAAGAAGTGATGATAGCGCTGAAGATGTTGAACGTAGTGGTGCCGGTACCGGGCTATTGGTGCTTATCAGTTTAATGTCCGTGCTTTCAGTTCGCTTGAAAAAGTCTCGTTCTGTGATTGCCTAAATTGATGACGTGCTCACGAGAGAAACAACCTCTATTTGACCGTCAACCATTAAAGTAATGGGTTAGGTTTGATACTTCGTCCCATAAGAATACCGCTGGGATATGAAGCTTTTTAAAAGAGCATCACCTGTTTTGTGATGCTCTTTTTACGTTCAACATACACTTATCTCTTTCTGCTTTAGCCAAAAAAATCACTTGTAACAATTAAGTAACATCTCTTGCTTTGCTGTAAATCAAACCACCACTCTTCAATCCCTTGATAGCACTCACTTTCCTGTTGTGAGGGTTTGTGTGTAACAATTATTTTACAATTTGACGGGTTTTTAGCGTTATTGCCCATTTCCTTCGATGCATTCCAATCTTTCCGCTTGTGGGCCAAATTTAATTAAGGACAAAAAACACGTAATACAAAACCAATAGGTACAAGGAGAAAGTTCATGGTGGATACATACAACCCGCTTGGCACGGATGGATTCGAGTTTGTTGAATACACGGCCGTTGACCACAAGGGAATTGAGCAACTTAAAGCACTGTTTGTGTCACTTGGTTTTGCTGAGGTCGCCAAGCATCGCTCAAAAGAGGCTTGGCTGTATCGACAAGGTGATATCAATTTTATCGTCAATGAACAGCCTCACAGCCAAGCGGAAGCGTTCGCTAAAGTTCACGGCCCATCGGTGTGTGGCATGGCGTTTCGTGTCAACGAAGCAACAGCTGCAATGGAGCAAGCGTTTAAGGGTGGCGGTGAAGAGTACAAGACAGAAATAGGGCCGATGGAGCTTAGCATTCCTGCCATTTACGGCATCGGTGAAAGCCTGCTCTATTTTGTGGATCGCTACGGCAAGCAGAGCATCTACGACGTTGATTTCCGATTCTATGATGACGCGCAAGAGCGCATGGCGAAAGCCGACGTAGGCCTTTATGAGATCGATCACCTCACGCACAACGTGAAACAAGGCAATATGGATCTGTGGTCTGGTTTTTATGAGCGTATCGGTAACTTTCGTGAGATTCGCTACTTCGACATTGAAGGTAAGCTGACAGGCCTTGTGAGCCGTGCCATGACCTCACCATG
The DNA here is from genome assembly GCF_041467515.1 of Vibrio sp. 10N.247.311.12. Lineage (NCBI taxonomy): Bacteria > Pseudomonadati > Pseudomonadota > Gammaproteobacteria > Vibrionales > Vibrionaceae > Vibrio > Vibrio sp. 10N.247.311.12. The sequence continues at coordinate 75,059 of NZ_JBFSUV010000004.1, read as the reverse complement.
TGGCAAGATCCGTATTCCAATCAATGAGTCTTCAGATGACAAATCACAAATTGAAGAGTTCATTCGTGAATACAACGGCGAAGGTATCCAACACATCGCGCTTGCTACGGATGACATCTACAAAACGGTGAAAACCCTGCGTGATCGCGGCATGGACTTTATGCCAACCCCAGATACCTACTATGAGAAAGTTGACGATCGTGTAAAAGGCCACCGGGAAGATACCGATCTGTTGCGTGACCTACGCGTTCTGATTGATGGTGCGCCGACCAAAGACGGCATCTTGCTGCAAATTTTCACACAGACGGTAATCGGGCCTGTGTTCTTTGAAATCATTCAGCGTAAAGGTAATGAAGGCTTTGGCGAAGGTAACTTCAAAGCGCTGTTTGAATCGATTGAAGAGGACCAGATTCGTCGAGGAGTATTAGACGATGCATAAATGGATCTCGTTTCCTCATCGGGAGGGGGTGTGTTCTAAACAAGCGCATGCCGACTTCCCTGAAGAGGCAATCTATGAGCGAGAGGCGGGTCGAAGTGGTTTCTTCGGCCCTGCCGCTCACTTCCATCACCAACATGCCCCAACAGGTTGGTCGGAGTGGGAAGGTGATTTACGCCCTCGCGCTTTTGATTTTACGCTGGTGGAAAAAGCCAGCCAGATAACCCCTTGGGCTGTGCCTCATCTTTTGCATAACGCGGACTGCAAAATCCGTGTATGGCGCATGGATGAGAAGATGGATTTCTTGGTACGTAACTCCGATGGCGATGAGCTACTGTTCATTCACCAAGGCAGGGCAGATCTCTATTGCGACTATGGCCATTTAGAAGTGAGTGAAGGGGATTACGTGATGATCCCGCGCTCAACCAATTGGCGCTTGGAGCCAAGGGAGCCGATGTTCATCTTGATGATAGAGAACACAGACGCGGCTTACTCCCTGCCAGAGAAAGGCATGGTCGGCAATCACGCGGTGTTTGATCCGGCGGTTCTTGATATCCCGTCGATCAACGACCAGTTTCGCGCTCAGTACTCCGAAGAACAAACCCAAGTTCAGGTGAAACGCCACGACAAAGTCAGTGTGATCACCTATCCGTTCAATCCATTGGATGCAATTGGCTGGCATGGCGACTTAGCCGTGGTCAAAGTGAATTGGCGTGATATTAGACCGTTGATGTCACATCGCTACCATTTGCCACCGTCTGCACACACGACCTTTGTTGGCGCAGGCTTTGTGGTGTGCACCTTTGTACCACGCCCGATTGAGAGCGACCCAGGTGCATTGAAAGTGCCGTTTTACCATAACAATGACGACTACGACGAAGTACTCTTCTATCACGCTGGTGACTTCTTCAGCCGCGATAACATTGAAGCGGGCATGGTGACCTTCCACCCTGCAGGCTTCACGCATGGGCCTCACCCAAAAGCCTTTAAGGCAGGGCAAGCGTATAAGAAAAAGTTCACTGATGAAGTCGCGGTGATGATCGATACTCGCCACGCGCTGCAGTTCTCTGATGAACTCGATAGCGTTGAGAACAAAGAATATGTCTACAGTTGGCAAGACACGGGTTTGCAAGAGACAGGTTCTCAAACCATGGCTGACGATAAGAAGTAAGGGACAAGGATGAAATTAGCAACCAAGAAAAATGGCACTCGCGACGGTCTATTGATGGTCGTAAGTAAAGATCTTAAACAATGTGTAGCTGCCACCGAAATTTTCCATGCGATGCATCTAGCGCCAACCATGCAGGTAGCATTGGATAACTGGGACAGCGTGGCTTCTCAGTTACAAGAGTTATACACCTCGTTAAACAACGGGCATGTGACTGGCAGTGAAGTGTTTGCATCTCAGTATTGTGAATCACCTCTGCCACGCGCATATCAATGGGCGGATGGCAGTGCTTATGTAAACCATGTTGAACTGGTGCGTAAGGCGCGTGGTGCTGAAATGCCAGAAAGCTTCTGGGTTGATCCATTAATGTATCAAGGCGGCTCAGATGCGTTTATCGGCCCTTGTGACAATATCGAATTTGCCAGCGACGAGTGGGGCATCGATTTCGAAGGTGAGGTTGCGATTGTCACCGGTGATGTGCCTATGGGCGCTAGTGCTAAGCAGGCGCATGATTCGATTCGTCTGCTGATGTTAGTGAATGATGTGTCGCTGCGCGGCTTAATTCCGGCAGAGCTCGCCAAGGGCTTTGGCTTCTTCCAATCTAAGCCTTCTTCGGCGTTCTCTCCGGTTGCGGTAACACCTGATGAGCTTGGCGAGCAATGGAAAGGCAGTAAGGTACATTTACCGTTGATATCGACCTACAACGACCAGCCTTTTGGTTGTCCGAATGCCGGTGTAGATATGACTTTCAATTTTGCCGAACTAGTTGTGCATGCAGCTAAAACTCGACCATTATCGGCAGGCGCGATCATAGGTTCAGGCACGGTATCGAATAAGCAAGGCACTGACCACGGCACCTCAATTGCCGAGGGCGGCGTGGGCTATTCATGCATTGCCGAGGTGCGCATGATTGAGACGATTCGCGATGGCAAACCTTCGACTCAATTCATGTCGTTTGGCGACTCGATTCGCCTAGAGATGTTTGATACGGCGGGTGATTCCATTTTTGGTGCGATTGACCAAAAAGTTAGCCAATATCGAGCGTTATAGCCCATATTATAAAGATTCAGCTCGAGCGAGATCATTGTATGAATCAGAACATGACACTTTATGGTTACTGGCGCTCTTCGGCCGCCTATCGGGTGCGTATTGGATTGAACCTAAAGCAACTCAACTATGAGTCTAAATCGGTGCATTTGGTGCGTAATGGCGGCGAGCAGCATGATCCACAATATCGCGAGCTCAATGCCAGTGAATTAGTGCCGGTGCTGGTGGATGGTGAAGTTAAACTCAATCAGTCGCTGACTATTTTGCAATACTTGGATGAAAGATATTTATGTGAGAGCAGCCCAGACTCCTTGTTGATTCCCGAGCAAACACCATTGCGCTATCAAGCGTTGGCAATGGCGCAGGATATTGCGATAGAAATTCACCCTCTCAATAACCTTCGTGTGTTGCAGTATTTGGAGCGAGAGTTGTCGTGTGAGCAAGAGGCGAAAATAGACTGGCTTCACTATTGGATGAGCCAAGGTTTTTCGGCATTAGAAGAGAAGCTTTCTAAGCATCGTCAAACATACGCTGATTCAGTTTATAGCCTCACCGATTCACCATGCATTGTCGATATTTGCTTGGTGCCACAGGTGTATAATGCGCTGCGCTTTGGCGTTGATATGTCGCCTTATCCGCTGATTAACTCAATTGTCGAAGCGTGCAATCAGTTACCTGCTTTTATTGAGGCGATGCCAGAGAATCAAGCGGATGCGAATGATTCCATGTAGATTCACTGATGTAAACGCAAATACTTTTCCCTGACGCTACCAAAACCGTTTTTGGACTATTCTGTTCTAGCCTGATTGCTCATTTAGCAATATACGAATATCTTCACGTATTGGAAAGTCGCTTGATTGAGTGTGCAGTTTTATTGGTGCAGATTAGTATCAATGAAACGGGAGAAGTCATGATCATTAGTATACCAACCGGAGAACGCGCCTCCGGTTGGTATGTTGTTACATCGAAAATATAATCAAGCTGTTACCACTTATACTTCCAACCCGCTTGAGCTAGATAGAATTTCTGGCTGTTGTCTGAACCACTGGTTAGGCCCGCAGACTTAGACTCATCCCACTTGGTTTCTTCGTAAGCCATACCTAGCCACAACGTTGATTTAGGGCTCAGTTTATAGTCGATATTCAAACCTAAACGCAGCCCGTCGTCTGTCTCATTGACGACGTTGTAGTTGTTTGACGCATCATAGATTTTCTCGTTGATGAAGTAGCGGAAATAAGGCATCACGCTCCATTTGTCATTAATTTTAGTTGGGAAGTACCCACGAATCTGGTTTTGTTCCCAGTTCTTGTTTTGGTCGTTATCCCAAGTCCAATCGGTGTATAGGTAGACTTTTGCTGTGAAACTATCACTGTGTTTATACGCAAAACCATGCTCCGCTTCCCACTCGTAATCGTTCTCTCCTACGAAGCGATCATAGTAGTAAAACGCATCCCAGTAAGAGAATGAGAGTTTATCGGTGATCTTAAACTCACCACTAGGCATTATCCAGTACAGGTTGTGGCTGCCACGAGCATCTGTTCCCGGTGCAGAGTCGTTAGATTCTTTTCGGTATGTAGCGTTCAGATTAAAGACCACATCATCGTTGCGAACTAAGTTACGAGTCGCACCAATCTGAGTACGGTTTCGTTGAAACGAGTTATCTGTGTTATTTAGATCCTCAGTGATCGAACGGCGCGCCACTTTATGTTCAAGAAAATAGCTCCATTTGGAGTTAGGGCTATTAATGAATAGCTGTGCGACTGGGGTGAGTTTGTCTATCACTGCATTGCCATCAGGGTCTCTGTGCCCTTCAAACTTTTCCATTTCCATGTAAATGTTCGACGCAACGTTCCACTCAGAGGTAAAGTTTTGGGTTAGCTCTTCCGTTTCAACTTTTACGGCGTTGTCTTCAGTCGCAAGCGCGAGACTAGGTAGAAGCAGTGCTAGTAGGGTAGCTCCAGACTTTTTATTTATCATTTTTATTATTCCTAGGACGAATTATTGGTAGTTCACTGAATGGCCGAATGGGTAAATAACGTCACCGTTGTCATTTTTTACATCTACTGGAAGAGTTCCTGTTGGTGCGTTCAGAGGCAGTCCCGTTTGAGGGTTTAAAAACAAGGTGCGAATACCAGAGCTAATGTTTGCTTCAAGTGAATTGCGGTCATTGTTGGTCACGTCGAACCCTGTGATACCGTAAATAGCGATGTTCGCTTGTACACCGTCTACATGGGCAATGTCGTAAGGATTACGCGTTGAAATCATCACCAGTTTTTTGCCTTCAGCGTTCGCGATATCTACGATTTTCTGAGCATTTGCCGCGTGGCCTATTAGGTTGTATGTCGACATGATAATCAGATCGGACTTTACAATGGTGCTACGAAGCTCATTTTCATTTAAGTTATCTTCCATTAATGCCGCTTTCTGCTCGCTAATGAACATTGGGTGATTACCTGTCTCTTGTTTCACAACGTTCAGGTACTTGGTTACAAGTGCATTGCGGCTATCTTCATCAGAAATAACTAGGATATTGCTGGCTTCACTTGGATCGACAGGCAATACATTATTTTGGTTTTCAATAAGCGTGATTGATGCATCAGCGACCTTTTTCTCTTCAAGTTTGTTCGCTTCAGAGCCTACTGAGTCGATGGCAAACTGTTTGTCTGTGGTTTGGTAAATCAGACCCATTTGAAGCTTTTTCTTTATAACGCGAGTTGCGGCTTCTTTCATACGCTCAAGGAACTCTGGATTGGTTTCCATTTTGTCTTCTAGGTAGACAAATAGGCTTTCCAACTGTTTGATTTCATCTCGGTTGGTAATTTGAAGCGGCATCAAAGCAATATCAGCACCGGCGTAAAGTGAAGCGTGAACTGCGTAGTTGCGATCAAAGTTGTCAGCGATGGCCCCCATATCGAGCGCATCGGTCACAATTAGCCCATCAAAGCCAATTTTGTCACGTAAAACCCCAGTCAAAATAGGTTTGGAGAACGTTGCAGGGATTAGCATTTCTTTGTCACTTAAGGTCGCTTGGATCATAGTGTCATCCACGCTTGGTAGCGTCACGTGCGCTGACATTATGGAATCGGTACCGTGCTCAATCGCGTACTTAAATGGAGCGAGGTCGATCGCTTCCCACTCTTCTCGTGAGTAGCTGACTTCTGGTAAATCGTAGTGTGAATCGACGCTCACGTTGCCATGCCCAGGAAAGTGCTTCAGTGCACTGATCACGCCAGCTTCATGAATACCATCCATGTAGGCGGTAGACATTTCATTGATCACATCAACATTGCTGCTGTACGAGCGCACACCAATGATCGGGTTGTTCTGGTTCACATTGACATCAACCACAGGGCCGAAGTTGTAGTTAATGCCTAAAGCGGACAGCTCTGAGCCGTGAATCTTGCCAGCAACGTAAGCATTGTTCGCGTCACCAGAGGCAGCTAGCGCCATGTTTCCTGGCATCTCTGTGCCATTCTGCAATCGAGTGACGTAACCGCCTTCTTGGTCAGTCGCGATGAGAAGAGGTAGGTTACTGCTCGCCTCTTGCAAGGCATCAGTGAACTCGACGATTTGATTCGAATTCACTAGATTTTGGCGAAATAGAATTACACCGCCGATATGGTAGTCGGTGATCATCGAGCTTATGTCATGGTTAATTCGAGTTACAGGGATCTCTTCATCGGTGTATGGGTCTTTGCCCCACGAGCGAAAATCCATCATCAATGTTTGACCGATTAACTCTCTGTTATTCATCGTACTTACGACGCTTTCAGCGTATTTTTCTGGTTGTTGCTGGTACTGCTCTAGGTCTTGATTACTGAATTTATTCATGCCACTCGAACAACCCACAACAGACAATACTACTGTACTCAAAATGATCTTATTCAATTTCATCACTGCTTTTACCTAAGTTAAATCAACGTTTTTGGAACCAAACATGTACGTAGCAAAGAAACCCACGACATACGAAATAAGAAGACCAATAACAAACACCGCCATCCCTGCAAAAATACCGCTGTTGGAAGTCATTAATGGCACAGCGACGATACCCGATGGGCCAAACACTGTATTTAAACCGACTGGCATCCCTAAGTAAGAGACCAATCCAATAAAGAACCCGCCTGCTGCACCGCCAATACAAGCGGTAACAAACGGTTTTACTCGTGGAAGTGTGACGCCGTAAATCAGCGGCTCACCTATACCCAACAAACCAGGCACAATAGCCCCTTTGACTTGAGTGCGAAGAAGAGAGTCTTTTTGGGCTTTGAAGTACAACGCCATTGACGCGCCGACCTGACCGCCACCCGCCATCGCCAAGATTGGGAACAGAGAGTTAAAGCCTTGCGCTTCCATAAGTGCAAAATAGACAGGAACAAACCCTTGGTGAATACCAAACACGACAGAGATAAGAAATAGGCCAGCCAGTAAAGCGGCACCAAATGGGTTGTCGTTTAAGTTAAGGAATAACCAAGACATGCCTTTGAACAACTCGCCACCAATCGGCATGATCAACAAGTAGGTGACCGCGCCCATAATGAGAAGCGTGACGACAGACGTTAGGATCATATCGAGGTCATCGGGCATGTATTTTCGAACCAGTTTCTCTACGTAAGCACCGGTGATTGCCGCGAGTAATACCCCAATGATGTTGCCACGCGGGTCGATAGAGAATCCGAAAAACTCATTCATCCCTGAGTAGACGCCGGACGTGGCGGTTGGGTCATATCCCAAGACGAACAGTGAAGCCAGAATCGCCCCGTTAACGCCAGAGCCGCCAAAGGCTTGCTGGGCGTTATAGCCAATCAGAATGCTCAAAAAGGCAAAAAGGCCGGTACCAAATACTTTCATGTAGGCAACAAGGTCTAACAGCGACTTGCTTGGTTCTTGATCGATAATGTAGGTCTGCTCAAGTAAGGTTGCAAAACCAAGCAACAGACCCGCCGCGATAAAGCCAGGGATTAAGGGGGTAAAGATGGTAGCGAACTTACTAAGAAATCGCTGTACTCCACTGGTTTGCTTGCTCTTCATTTGCTTTTTTTGTTCAGCCGCAACCGTAGACAAATCTTCCTCTGCATTAGTTTGTTTTACGGTCGCTTCAGGCTGCTCAAGCATCAAGCTGTTCATCAGCTCAGAAGCTTGTTGCGCTTTACCTGGCCCAAGAATGATCTGAAGTTGTTCGTCACTCTCTACCACACCCAGAACGCCTGGGGTTTTCTTGATGGTATCCAGAGACGCTTGATTGATGTCTACGAGGGCTAAACGTAAGCGGGTCATGCAGTTCCCACATTTACGAATGTTGCCACTGCCGCCAACGGCCAACAGTAAAGCTTCAATCATGGTAGGCGTTATTTTTGCCATTTGAATTACCTTTTATAACTGAATTTAATTATTCGTCGGCGAGTGCAGTTCGGATGAAACCACCGCTTTTATTGAGTCGTGCACAGGCTTCTTCGGCGCTGATGCCAGCCAAAATCATGAGAATTGCGGTTTTGCAGTTGTTATTACAAGCGTTAAGCGCATATTCAGCGTGTTTGCTGTCAACTCCGGTTGCTTCAATAACAATGTTGATTTGACGTTGGACGAGTTTGGCGTTGGTCGCCTCTACATCAACCATCAAATTTCCAAACACTTTCCCACTGCGGATCATGGCGCCGCTGGTCAACTTATTGAGAACCAATTTCTGAGCGGTACCGGCCTTCATTCTTGATGACCCAGTCACCACTTCAGGGCCGACAACTGGAGTAATCGCAATGTCTTCGGAATTTGCCATTGGAGATCCGGGGTTACATGAAATTGACACAGTGGTCGCTCCGATGAATCGAGCATAGGTGAGGCCACCCAACACATATGGAGTTCGACCGCTCGCGGCTATTCCGACGACTACGTCTGACTCTGTTAGCGCCAACGATTTTAAATCTGCTTGTGCGAGCGCAGGATCATCTTCCGCGTTCTCTACAGCTTTTAAGATGGCTTGGTGCCCGCCAGCAATAACGCCAATGACTTGTTCAGGGCTCGTGCCATAAGTCGGTGGGCATTCGCTTGCATCTAAAATGCCTAAGCGCCCAGAAGTGCCAGCGCCGATGTAGATTAATCGGCCACCTTTTGCAAAAGCACTTGTGATCGCGTCAACGGCTTTTGCAATGTGAGGAAGGACTTCTTCTACGGCTAACGCAACACGTTGGTCTTCTTTGTTGATGACGGCTAGCATGTCAATTGTTGATAGCTTATCAATGTCTGCGCTTGCAGGATTGCGGCTCTCTGTAACCAAACGGTTCAAATCGATCTTCATTACTTGTTCTCTTACCCAATACAAACTGAGGGCGATACTAAAGAATAAAATATTCCGTTTGAGTGATAAAAATCACAGTTAGAGTTATTCTGAAGTGGTGATTTAGGTGGAATAATTGTGATAAATTTATACTAAATCCCAGGCATTCCGACTTAATTGGCGGTTTGAACTGAATATTAATTATTCCTCATTGGGAATATTTTATTCTAAAATAATCGAGGTGAAATGTGTCAGTCGTGAATAAAATTGTCAGCCGTCGTACTCAGCTCTCTGCCAATGCGAGAAAAATTGCGGATTGGATAACATCAAATGTGGAACAGGCAGCCTCATTGACAAGCCAAGAACTGGCGCAAGCGACCAACGTGAGTCAATCAAGTATCGTGAAATTTACGCAGCGAATTGGTTTTAAAGGCTACAGTGAATTCAAGTTAGCGCTGACGGAGGATATAGGTCGAAAGCACGCCATTCAAACCACCCCACTGCACAGTAATATTCTGGCCGATGACCCATTCAGCGTTATTTCTCAAAAGCTTGTGCAAGAAAAAACCGATGCGATGATCCAGACAACCAATGCGCTGTCACTTGATACCTGCACGGAAGCTATTCGACTGTTAGATGGTGCCAATAGAGTGCAAGTCGTGGGTATTGGAGGCTCAGCACTCACGGCAAAAGAGTTTAGCTTTAAATTGCTGAAATTAGGCATTACCGCTTTAGCAGAACAAGACAGTCACGTTCAGATAGCGATAGCCCGTACGCTTACCCCGCAAGATGTCCAAGTTGTTATTTCGTTTTCAGGGGAAAGAAAAGATGTGTTAATCGCCGCAGAAACAGCAAAGGAGCAAGGTGTTAAGGTCATCGCTCTTACCTCCGCTCGTAAAAGTAAACTTCGAAGCATCGCGGATTTATCCTTTGATACGATTGCTGATGAAAGCCAATACCGAAGTTCATCGATAGCATCCCGAACAGCTCAAAACATTATTACTGATTTGCTGTTCATTGCATTAGTGAAGCAAAGAGATGAATCAGCAAGACAGCTTATTGATGACATCAACTCAGATATTCGTCAGGTTTCGCATAGATAACTGGTTACTTTACTTTCTTCTAGTTTGGATTTTTTGAGATAGGAACACTAAAGCGAAACAACACTCTTTATCTCTTCCAAAACCTCGGCGTTAGCGATAGCCCCGAGGTTTTCTACATTTTTGCCATTGATCACCTGTTTCACAGCCAACTCCACCAGTTTGCCAGAGCGTGTTTTTGGCACGTCGCTGATCGCAAATATCTGGCTTGGCACGTGTCTTGGCGAACAAGAGGATTTGAGTTTGCTTTTGATGGCTGTCAGTAACTTTTCATCTAAACTCACACCTTGCTGCAGCTGAACAAACAGCCATACCTGTTCATTGCGGTCGATGTTTTTACCGACTGCTATCGAATCGATGATGCCGTCAATGGTGTTCACTTGCTGGTAGATCTCGGCAGTCCCAATTCTTACCCCACCGGGGTTGAGGGTGGTGTCGCCTCGACCGTAGAACAGGTAGCCACCATGCACGCTCTGTGCGACTTCATCACCGTGATGCCACACATTATCGAACCTATCCCAATAGGTGCTGTGATAGCGCTCTCCGGTGTCATTCCAAAAGCCAGCGGGGAAGTTGGGTAGGGAGTTTGTACACACCAGTTCGCCACGTTCATGATTAACCTTGTGGCCAGACGAATTGAACACTTTGATGTCGACGCCGAGCCCGGCCTGTTGGCACTCACCGCGATACACTGGCGAGATTGGGTTACCCAAAACAAAGCAGCCACAAATATCTGTCCCTCCAGAAATTGAGGCTAAATGCAGGTCTTGCTTGATGTGTTTGTAGACGTAATCGAACTGTTCTGGATAAAGCACAGAACCGGTCGAGCACAGTGTTCTTAAGTGAGGAAGAGAGTGACTGTCGATCGGCGAGAGTTCTGCCTTCTCAATCGCTTCTAGATACTTGGCTGAGGTGCCAAATGTCGATACGTCTGCACGCTGTGCCAAGTCCCACAGTACATTGGGTTGCGGATAAACCGGGCTACCATCAAAGATCACCAAACAAGCACCGCTCGCGAGCGCAGATACGTGCCAGTTCCACATCATCCAACCACAAGTGGTGTAGTAGAACACGCGATCTCTCGGTTTAATATCGCAATGAAGCTGATGCTCTTTTAGGTGGTTGATGGTAGTGCCACCAACCGAGTGAACAATACACTTTGGCTTTCCGGTGGTACCGGAGGAATAGAGCACGAACAACGGTTCATTGAAGCCGACACGAGTAAATCGAAGAGGTTTTGTCTGATAGTGATTAATGATGCTGTGCCAGCTTAGAATCGACACATCATGTTCAACTTTTTTCTTCTCTAAATCGCTCTTCTCTAAATCGCTCTTCTCTAAATCGCTCTTCTCTAAGTCATTACTCGGTTTCAAATAACCGATCTCACACACCTGTTTTAATTCGTTTAAGTGTTCGATGATTTCACGGTTCTTGCCCGCCATATCGAACGTTTTGCCATTGAAGGTGTAACCGTCACAGGTGAACAGCACCTTAGGTTTCACCTGTCCGAATCGCTCAATCACACTCTCTACTCCAAAATCAGGCGAGGTCGATGTCCAAATCGCGCCTAAGCTGGTGGCGGCTAGCATGGCTATCACGGTTTGTGGCAGATAGGGAGTATACGCAGCAACTATATCACCTTGTTTCACTCCGCTATCGACAAGCCATTGCTGAACACTAGAGACAGCTTCACACAGGGTTTCCCATGTATAACTCTGTTGTTCGCCACGTTCGTTCTCAAACCAAATCGCAAGCTCGTTTGGCAACGTTTTTGCTGAATGCAGTAAGTTTTCGGCGTAGTTAACTCGAGCATTCGGAAACCACACCGCATCGCGATTCGATTTCGGCTGCTGCCAGCGGCTCCCACCTTGAGCTTTGATGGTCTCGCTTTCTGCCTTGTTAATAGAGTCTTGTGAGCCGACTACTCCACAAAACTGCCATACGTTTTGCCAAAATGATTCCGGATGTTCCACAGACCATTGATGGAGTTCGGTGTAGCTTTTTACGTCCCTATCTAGGTTTAACCCAGACTGTTCAAGGCTATCGATAAATCGGGTTAAGTTGGCATCGGCGATACGCTGCTCGCTAGGGTGCCAAATTGGCTTATTGCTCTCGTGCATTCCTTTACCTTTAACAAAAAGTTAACGATTTCAGTCTGGTATTTAGGTTTTACAAAGTCAAAAGATCAGAAAAATAAGGGTTTGTCGTAATTGTGTAAATAAAATGTTACACGATCGCCCGTTTCGAAAAATCGCGCAAATTGGCGCTTATAAGGAGTGGAGATAGGCTTAAAGTGAGACATTCGAAAGGAGGTGTGTAATGACTCAATATCATTCTAAGCCCGTGAGCCAAGAGGGATGGGTTGAGTGGAGCCTCGAAGAAGACGCTATTTGGCACGACTTAGTGAAAAGGCAACTGGACGTGATTAATGACCGCGCATGCGATGCTTATTTGCACGGTTTGACCTTGCTGGATCTACCATTAGACAGAGTTCCCCAGCTGCCAGAGATAAATAAAGTGCTAATGGAAACAACCGGTTGGCAAGTTCAGCCTGTGCCTGCATTGATCGATTTCGACCGATTCTTTGATTTGCTCGCCAATAAGAAATTCCCAGTTGCGACATTTCTGAGAACGCGAGACGAGTTCGATTACTTACAAGAACCTGATTTCTTTCATGAAATTTTCGGCCATTGTGCCATGCTCACTAATGCCGATTTCGCGGCTTTCACTGAGCATTATGGAAAACTAGGCCAAGCCGCCACATCTAAACAGCGCGCTTATCTTGCCCGTTTGTATTGGTTTACGGTTGAGTTCGGTTTAGTAAAAGAAGGCCAACAACTGAAAATCTATGGCGGTGGCATTCTTTCGTCTCCAGCGGAAACTATGTATGCGTTGGGAGGGGATTTGGCGGTTCGCGAGCGGTTCGATCTGCAGACGGTGTTAAGAACTCCTTATCGAATCGACATCATGCAGCCGAAATATTACGTGATCGACGAGCTATCTGAGCTCTTTAAAATCAGTCAGGAAAACCTATTACAGCAAGCTGATCTCGCCATAGACGCGGGGTTACTACCACCACTTTTTGAACCCAAGGAACCAACACATGTTGAATGAACAAAAATGCGAAGCCTGCAGTATCGACGCGATTGCCCTAAGTAAAGATGAACAACAATCTTTACTGTTGGAGTTGTCCGACTGGCAGATCATCGAAAGAGACGGCATCCCGCAGCTTGAGAAGGTGTTCAAGTTTAAGAACTACAAGCAAGCATGGGCATTCAGCAACATAGTGTCAGAACTGGCAGAAGAAGAGTTCCACCATCCTTCGATCTTATTGGAGTGGGGCAAAGTCACCGTCACTTGGTGGAGCCACTCAATCAAAGGCCTGCACAAAAATGACTTCATCTGCGCCTCACGCTGCGATGTGTTCGCGGTGAGTGAATAGTTTTGTAGGTTAGGAGTTACTCTTGCAACCTCTGTGATGCGATTAACTCATTATTCGGCTCATAATGTGAGTTGAATAATTGCCTTAAACAGCTCATAGTATGAGTTGAATAAGTGATACTTTCGCATCATGGGGTGTAATATGTGGATTTGGCAGCAAGATAATTGGCCAAACTTTGTTTGGGATAATCAGAAAATAGGCGTGAGGTTAAGAGAAGTACGGCTTAATCAGGGCATTCTATTGGGCAAGATTACCTCACAGTCGGCAGATCAATCCCAAACCATGCTCGACACCTTATTAGCGAACATAGTCCATTCCAGTGCGATTGAGGGAGAAAAGCTTAATGCTTTCTCGGTCCGGTCTTCTTTAGCCAATAAACTCGGTGTCAGTGAAGATCGACCTTTTCCAACGACAGAACAAACCGATGGCCTAGCTGAAATTATGTTGGATGCGGTGCAGAACCTAACAGAGCCACTAGCGCTTGATAGGATCTTACATTGGCACGATAGACTGTTTCCTCAAGGCTACACCATGTTTAACCCTGTAGTTGGAGGTCAGCTACGAGGTGACGCTCCGATGCAAGTGGTATCAGGAAGAATTGACCGCCCAACCGTGCACTTTGAAGCGCCTAGCCGAGACATTCTTGATGCTGAGCTAGATACATTTATCAAATGGTTTAATGATTCACTTACCGACGCCACACTCGATCCTCTATTGCGAGCCGCAATCACTCACCTTTGGTTTATCACCTTACACCCGTTAGATGATGGTAATGGTCGTATTACTCGATTGTTGACCGACTTGGCGTTAGCACAGGCCGAGCAGCAGTCGGTACGCTTCTATGCGATGTCGGTGGGAATTCTCGCTAACCGCAAGCATTACTACGAGATATTGGAGCGAACCCAGAAAGGGGGACTCGATATTAGCGAATGGTTGATGTGGTTCTTAGATACGTTAGACGAGACGTTTACAGGGGTTTTCGCTGAGGTCGACCAAACTGTATATAAGACCAACTATTGGCGCAGCATCGACCAAACCAAGCTTACAGCAGAGCAAGTAAAAGTGCTGAATAGGATGCTCGATGGTGATTTTTCAGAAGGTATCAATGCCAGCCAATATCAGAAAGTAGCAAAGGTGAGTAGTGCCACAGCAACACGTCATTTGAACGCTTTGATTGAGCATGGCTGCTTAGTTAAATCTGGTTCTGGTGGTAGAAGCACGCGCTATCTGTTGCCTGAGTAGGGTTTATACACCCATATTCATTTCTATACTTAAAAGCTGCTAACGTTCAGAGTGAATGTTGACAGCTTTTTAGGTTTCCAATTTCATAATTTTATACAGTGAGTCATAGAGGTAATTAGACTTAACCATTAACCCAATAGAGGTGATGTTTAACTAATTGATTTTATTTAACTTGCTTTGAATGTTTCATCAATCACTTTAATATGTAGGCTGTATTTTGATTTTATGTCTTACATCAGAGGTCACATGCTCTATAAGTTCTTACCCTATGACAGAGTAGATGTTATAAGCGATTTAAGAATCCGATTTTCGCCGTTAGACTCTCTAAATGATCCATATGAAGCATTACCATCAATCGATTTGTCTAGTTTGAGAGAGCAAGAAGTATTGAAGGTGAATGATCGTTTAGACTCATTATGGGAGCGGACTGCCGATGAAGAAAAAACTGAAGATAATTGGCAAATATTATCAAATGGTAGACAAGAATTAGTGGCGCATATTACGAATCGATTAGGTTCTTCAGAAGTAAGGACTGAGTTGATGGGCTTATTCGGAGACAAGTTTGGTATCTTGTCTTTGTCTCGCACTAAACAAAATCTTTTGATGTGGTCACATTATTCCAGTGCCATGACTGGTTACGTCATTGGTTTTGATGAAAGCCACGAATTTTTCCACAGGCCAACTTTATTTGGAGAGCCGACTAAGCCATCACCTGTAAAATACTCGGAATCTCGAATGCAATTTAATGTTCACAGTGGTGATAAACTTGACCTTCTATGCCATAAGCCATTGGATTGGGCGTATGAGCAGGAAGAAAGGTTGTTCCTTTCACTAATGGATGATGAGTTCAAGACAGAACATAAAGACAATTTTGGTAATAGCGTCTACCTCTACCCAATCCCCCCTGAGGCAATTCATAGCGTTTATATAGGAGCTAGAGCATCTTCCGAAATTAAGAGAAAAATTCAACTCGCAATCAGAACAAATAATTTAGATTGCAAAATTTATTTAGGTGATTTGTCTGAAACTGAATACAAAGTAGATTTTTCGGAAGTTGAGCTTAAAGATTTGATAAATTGATACAGTATTTAAAATGTTCCGGGGCTTACTGTGAGCCTTTTATTGGCAAATAACTCGCGGTAACACTTTTCCCAACTCCCCTTAGCTTGACCTGCATCAGTGACTTGCTTGGTTTCGGGTCTCATAAACCCTTTCTGTTACTCATAGTATTGGTTTTATGAGGCTGCTCTATGATATATTTCTCGGCCAAGTGTATTACAGACGAAGGCTAGCAATGTCTATCAACCTTTCACTCCTTCCACCCAGCGAGAAAAATAAAATCGAACTGGATAAGCAAGCATCGTTTCTTGTATGGAAACTGAAGCAAGCGAAATGTGGCCCTGAAGCCATTGTTGAAGAAGCAATGAAGCTAGGTGACCCAGATGAAAAGGTGTGGTTTGAACAGTCTGTAGAAAAATACAAACGGGTAATGGGTGTCGCATAAACGCAGACAAACCTTGCCCAGCAGTGCTGTAGAATTGAAATGACACAGTAATTTGCTAGAATTTGCACCGTTAATTGAATCAGAGAGAAGATCCCGATGGGAAGAAGTTTTGAAGTGCGCAAGGCCTCAATGGCGAAAACTGCAGGCGCAAAAATTAAAGTTTATTCTAAATACGGTAAAGAGATTTACGTACTGGCTAAGAACGGCAGCTCTGACCCAGACATGAACCTACCTCTTAAGCACCTGATTGCTAAAGCGAAGAAAGACCAAGTACCAGCACACGTTATCGAAAAAGCGATCGATAAAGCGAACGGCGGCGGCGGTGAAGACTTCCAACCAGCTCGCTACGAAGGTTTTGGCCCAGGTGGCACAAGCGTAATCGTTGACTGTCTAACTGACAACGGCAACCGTACTTTCCAAGACGTTCGCCAATGTTTCGTTAAGACTGGCGCGAAAATCGGTGTTGAAGGTACTGTTTCTCACATGTTCGCTCACCAAGCTGTATTCCAGTTCAAAGGCGAAGATGACGAGATCATCCTAGAAACGCTTATGATGGAAGACGTAGACGTGACTGACGTTGAGCTAGAAGACGGTGTAATCACTGTATTCGCTCCAACGACTGAGTTCTTCAAAACGAAGACTGCACTAAACACTGCGTTCCCAGAGCTAACGCTAGACGTTGAGGAAATCACTTTCGTTCCTCAAACAACTACGCCAGTAGCTGAAGAAGATTCTGAGAAATTCCAGAAGTTCTTAGACATGCTTGACGACTGTGATGACGTTCAGCAGGTTTACCACAACGCTGAGCTGTAATATCAATCTATAATTGATAGCTTTGCTCTTGTGAGTAAATGTAGAATACAAAAAACCGAGCCTAGTGCTCGGTTTTTTTATGAACGTTATACCTGATTTTCCTTGATCATCGTTCCATAATGTACGGCTGACAAAGCGTTCTCTGGTCGCGATTTATCGCTGAACTTCATTATATTGTTCGTCTTATCCCGACATGAATCTGATTTAAGTACTCCCTGAGTATCATCGGGGTGATCGCCAAGCGTATTTAGTGTACAAAGAAAGAAAATATCAGCCAAAGGCTTTGACCCTGCTTATTGATGCACTGATTGAGAGTGTTCGATCTTTTCATAGCGATGGTTTGGTCAAATAAAAGGAGAAAGAAATGAAAGTAAGTTTTATCGGGCTAGGCGTTATGGGTTTCCCAATGGCAGGCCATCTAGTCAAAGCCGGTTTTGAAGTAACGGTATTTAACCGCACTCACAGTAAAGCGCTAGACTGGGCTGATAAACACCAAGGTAAAGCGGCAGAATCTGTGGCTGAATGTGTAGCGGAAGCTGACGTGGTATTGGTTTGTGTGGGCAACGATGACGACGTACGCAGCATGACAACCAGCGAAACAGGCGCATTGGCAGCGATGAAGCCAAACGCGATTCTTGTCGATCACACTACAACGTCTGCAGTTCTGTCTGAAGAGCTTGAAGTGGCAGCGAAGCAAGCCGGTATTCGCTTTATGGATGCACCTGTATCTGGTGGCCAAGCGGGCGCAGAAAATGGTGTGCTAACCATCATGTGTGGTGGCGAACAAGCGCTTTTCAACGACCTTCAACCTGTGTTCGAAGCTTACGGTAAGTCGTCAGTTCTTATGGGTAAAGTCGGCCAAGGCCAACGCGCGAAAATGGTTAACCAGATCTGCATTGCAGGAGTGTTGAATGGCTTATCTGAAGGCTTAGTGCTTGCTGAAAAATCAGGTTTGGATATCCCAACTCTGGTTGATTGCCTTAAAAACGGCGCTGCTGGCTCATGGCAGATGGAAAACCGTGCTACCACAATGGCACAAAACAAGTTCGATTTTGGCTTTGCAATTGATTGGATGATCAAAGACTTAGGTTTCTGTCTAGATGAAGCTGAGCGCCAAGGCATCCAGCTTCCACTGACTGAAAAGACCAACAACGCCTACAAGGCACTGTCTGCCGAAGGACAAGGCCGCATGGATACATCAGTATTGATGAAAGCCGTGGTTGAAGAGACAAAGAAGTAGAAAGATCGAAGTAATAGGAACTTCGTTTAGATAACTAAAAATAGCCGCGGATTAGCGGCTATTTTTTTGGTTTGAGCTCTGCCGAGTGCGTTAATCCAAAATAAATCCCCCCCTAGCCTCCCCTTGATTCATATGTAGATCCCTTGCTGATCGTGGAGAGGGGAGGAATAGAACATCGATCGTTAAAAGTGTCGATATATGTTCAGTGCTAAAGAAAGTTCTCCCCCTCTGCTAAAGATCTAGAGATATTGATGAACCCAGATTGAGGGGGAGTTAGAGGGGGAGGTAACTATGGCTAATTATGCGAATAGTGTTCGTCTAGTTCCTATAAGGTTGAGACCCCACTCACACCGCCTCTCAACCATTCACTCCTTATAATTACCATTCGTCGCATTGGTAAAACTGCACGACAAATTCTAGTTAACCTTTCAACGTCAACATTTGAAAGGGATTAGAAATCATGACTACTTCACACTCATTTAATTCAGGCTCTACCACTTCTCTGCTTAAGCGTTCATTACTGATTGTGCTTGTTTCGTTTGCACCGTCGTTAGCTTTAGCGAACCCGAGTTCAGACGTGCTCGATATCTACAACCAAGCGGCGCAAGGCAATGAAGACTTGGTTGAGGTGGCTTATGAACGCCTTAATGACACGCTGCAACAAGACGGCGCTACGCCACTGACTTTAGTTTATTTAGGAAGCACAGAAACCCTGATGGGGCGTGATGCGTTCTTACCTTGGAACAAGATGAAGTATGTGGAGAGAGGCTTATCAACCATTGATAAATCACTGGTGCTGCTGAAAGACGAAGACCAACCAATTCATGAACAACCCCGTGTTCAAGGGCTGCCAGATTCTTACCTAACTCGCGCAATGGCCGCCGTTACTTACACCTCTCTGCCAGACATGTTTAATCATTTCGATCGTGGTTATGACCTGTTCCTCTCGCTATTGGCTGAAGATGCTTTCCAGCAACAGCATTTCGCTGTGACATCGTGGATTTACCGTTATGCGATTGAGGCATCGATTCGTGCTGAAGACCTAACGCAAGCACAAGCGTGGCTAGAGCAAATGGAAACGGCCGATGCCGACAACATCGAAACGATGACTGCGAAGGCCCTAATAGCGAAAGCGAAATAAAGGGCATGGAAGCTAAGCAGTTGGTTAGTAATCAGAGGAAAACGGGATGATTGAATTTAAAGATATCGGCAAAGCATATGTCACAGGCGGTCAACGTGTTGATGCATTAAACGGGGTCGATGGCCATATCCAGCGCGGTGAAATGGTGGCGTTGTGTGGCCCGTCGGGTTCTGGAAAAAGCACACTTTTGAATATTCTTGGTTTGTTGGATATGAGCTATCGAGGACAGATCAATATTGATGGCCAACCGTATCCGACAGAGCAAATCGCCGCTGCACGCTTTCGCCGTCAGTCGTTGGGTTTTGTATTTCAGCGCTTCAATCTGGTTCCAGTGATGACGGCACTTGAGAACGTGGCCTACCCATTGATGTTGAACCAATGTTCGAAACAAGAACAGCAGACCAGAGCACAAGAGATGTTGGAGCGTGTTGGGCTAGGCGAATATGTACATCATCGCCCAGACAATCTTTCAGGCGGCCAGCAGCAACGTGTCGCGATAGCCAGAGCGCTAATCCACAACCCAAGCTTAGTCATTGCCGATGAGCCGACCGCTAGCTTAGACAGTCACACCGCCAACCTTGTGATCGACATTATGAAAGAGCTCGGCCATGAAATGGGCACCACCTTTATTGTCGCAACGCATGACCCAAGAATGGCGCAGCGTTGTGACCGAGTCATTGAACTTATCGATGGTCAACTGGCGCCACAAGTCACAGCAACGGAGGCTATCTCATGGGCAAGTTAACACAAAGAATGAGCACTTTTTTGCTTCCTAC
The DNA here is from genome assembly GCF_041467515.1 of Vibrio sp. 10N.247.311.12. Classification (NCBI taxonomy): domain Bacteria; kingdom Pseudomonadati; phylum Pseudomonadota; class Gammaproteobacteria; order Vibrionales; family Vibrionaceae; genus Vibrio; species Vibrio sp. 10N.247.311.12. The sequence continues at coordinate 54,882 of NZ_JBFSUV010000004.1, read as the reverse complement.
CTCGGTGCGTTTGGCGTGGCTTAATTTATTGAGAAACGGTCGCCGTAGTCTGCTTTCGGTATTGATCATCGCAATTGCCGTATTTGCGCTGACCTCGGCTGGAGGTTATGGGCTTTATACCTATGAATCTCTGCGTGAATCGACCGCGCGCGATACTGGTCATCTTACTTTGAGTACGCCGGGATATTTTGAGCAAGATGAAGACATGCCGCTGAGCAATGGTCTAGACAATGTTCAAGCCCTAACCAAGAGCATTATTGGCGACAGCGACGTGCGTGGTGTGCAGCCTAGGGTCTATTTTAGTGGTTTGGTGTCTAACGGCAGCAAATCGACCATTTTTATGGGAACGGGTGTCAATGAGCGTGAGTTCGACATGAAAGGTCCTTTCTTAGATGTGCGCAGCGGTCAGACCCTCTCGGATGTGAAATCTCCCAGATACGACAGCCAAGAGCCACAAGTGATGCTGGGAACTGACCTTGCTCGTAATCTCAAAGTTGCCGTTGGCGATTGGGTGACACTGCTCGCGACTACCAGTGACGGCGCATTGAACGCTTTTGATTTTAAGGTGCAGGGTATTTACTCGACAGGAGTGCCTGAGCTGGATAAGCGTCAGTTATACGTACACATCACCACTGCCCAAGAGCTTTTAGCGTCAGACAAAGTCAGTACCTTGTCGGTGTTTCTATTTGAAACAAGCAAGACCTCGACCGTTCAACAGCGTATCCAAACAGCTTTAGATCGAAATAGTGCGAGCCAAAGCGATCAAGGCACAGAGATCGAGATCACCCCGTGGCAAGATCGCGCGTTTTTCTACACCAAGGTGAAAGATCTTTACGACCGTATCTTCGGCATCATGGGCGCGGTGATGGCATTGGTAGTGTTTGTGTCGTTGTTTAACACCATGACCATGTCGGTGACCGAGCGTACTCGTGAAATTGGCACCTTGTCGGCACTAGGCAGTTACCCGTCTGAAATCGTCGCAGGTTTCTTAAAAGAGGCGGGATTGTTGGCTGTGATTGGCAGCGCGATCGGCGCGTTAGTGAGTGGCTTCGTGTCGGTGTTATTGCTGGTGGTGGATATCCAAATGCCACCACCTCCCGGCAGAACCGAGGGTTACCCACTCAACATTTACTTCTCATTGGAATTGGTTGGTTACGCCACCTTGGGTGTACTGACGATCTGTTTGCTAGCCGCTTATTTCTCTGCTCGCAAAGGCGTAAATAAGCCAATCACGGAGGCGCTGGTTTATGTATAAATTTACTCGTTCACTCACTATTTTAGGTTCTGCGTTGGCTCTAGCATCGGCACCAAGCTGGGCTATCGATTCACAGCAAGTTACCGAGATGATTGCTAAGGCAGACAGCTACCGTTTGAACAGCGAACAGGCATCAAAAGTGGTATCTCTGGTCGCGCTATATCAAGACGAGCAACTAGACAAAACCCGCGAATACAACGTCTACACAAGACCAAACCGAGAGTCGCTGGTCGTGTTCAAGTCTGCGGTCGAGGCGGGTCAAAAGATGCTGATGATAGAGGACAACTATTGGTTACTGATGCCGAAATCGCGCCGACCTATCCGAATCACACCAATGCAGAAACTCTTGGGTGAAGCTTCGGTAGGGGACATTTCGACGCTCACTTGGAGCGAAGATTACCAAGGTAAGTGGGTTGCCGAGCAACAGGTTGAGAGGTCGACTGGCGAGACACTCGATACTTATCATCTAAAGCTAAGGGCGAAAACCAAGGGTGCCAGCTATCAATCGATTGATCTGTGGTTAACGGCAGACCGAGCGTTTCCTGTTAAAGCGGATCTGTATCTGCGTTCAGGTAAGTTAGCCAAGCAAGCTTGGTTTACTGAAGGCGTGCGAGATGGCTTGCCAAGTGTAGTTTCGATGACTTTGCTCGATAAGATTCAACCAAGTAAGAAAACCGTGATTGAGTACCGCGAGGTAAGCGAACAAGCTTTAGCGGACAAATACTACAACCCTGCTTACTTATCACGTAATAGCGTGTCTGGGCTTTAGGTGGGTGCCATGAAAGCTTCTAGTCGTCGATTCCACATCAAGCCTTTAATCGTTACTTTCCTTGTGCTGCCTTGTATGAGTAATACGACTCAAGCGGACGATCTGAACCTAGCCTGGGACTGGCAATTGAGTGCTGAGGCCGTTGAATCGAGAGAGTCGCCATTTAACCCTTTCGTATCTGACAATCGCCAGTCACTCAATGGTTTTTTGGATCTTGAGGTTGGATATGGCAATTGGCTTGGCCTGTTTGCAATGAAAGCCAACGACATTTTGAGCAATGACCCACAGGGGAATGAGGCGAGCTTTGAATCGGAATTCATTGTGCGCGAGCTGTTTTGGCAAGGTGGTGTTGAACTGTCTAATTCAGCGTTCGGTGACCACTATCTTGATGTGACACTCGGTAAGGTTCGCCTAGATTGGGGTGTTGGTTATGGCTACCGACCGTTAGACATTATCAAGCCTTACCGACAAAACCCTGTTGGCATTGTCGCAGAAGAGGGCGCCGGTGTTGCCTCGGCGTCACTGTTCGATATGACGGGCGAATGGACACTGCTTTACAGCGATTCGTCATGGACTTCCCAAGACGTAAATGAATTCGAAAAGCAGAATCAGCAACAAGGCTTTGGGATACGTCGTTACAATCTGGTTGGCGACCACGAATATCAATGGATCGCTTATTACGACGATGTACGCCACGGCTTGCTTGGAGCGAGCTTGGTGTCGGTATTAAATCTCGCGTGGGAGTTTCATGGTTCGATGGTTTATCAGCGACAAAGTTTGGGTTACAGCCAGCCTAACTCACTGCATAAACCGGTTTATCTAGAAGAGCAGGGCGAGGCTTACCAAGCCTTACTCGGACTGATATGGGGCAACGAGACGGGCCACAATGTGGTACTGGAATACTGGTTTGATAGCCGTGCTTGGAGTCATTCTGAGTGGCAAAGCGCGATAGAAAGTGCAGAGTCTTTGTCGGTTAATCCGATGACATCTTCGTTGGTAGGTTCTTATGCGCAAGGCTATCAACACGCCAATTTGGTTCAACACAACCTCATGTTTCACTGGTCTTTGGACTCGACACATGGCTGGCTTGAAGATATCACGCCAACATTTGATGTCATGCTGTCTCCACAAGACGGTGGCTTTATTGCTACGCAGTGGCTCAATTATCAGGCTTTCGATAATGGCGATTCATCGTTGGAATTGGAACTTGCTGCACGCTTTCTAGGCGGTAAAAGTGATTCTGCTTACGCCAACTTACCGGATAGTCATATGATTCTTTTAAATATCAAAGGACGATTTTAATGGACACTTCTTCAAACAGTCGCTTTTCATGGATTAAAAGCTTCGCGTTCACTACGCTATTTTGCGTTCTTATTGCAATTACAACCAATACGATTTGGGGAGGCGGGTTTACGCTTAACTTGGCCATCAGCTTCGGCTTTGGCTACAGCGCAGTTGGCTCTTCGTTTGTGTTGGTTGAACTATTCAAAAGGAAATCAAAGGCATTTGATGTAGGGGTATCAATGGTGATTGCAATGACCCTTGGTACCTTGAATGCACACTATTGGTTGAACGGCTTTTTCGGCTCTAACCTTTCCGATCTTAAGTCTGTGATTCTGCTTGGTGTGATCTTTTGTTCCGTTTGTTATTACTATTTCTATACTCGGGAGCAGCAGTTACGTGCCGATAACGAATTGGAAGTGGCCAAGCGTCGTCAGGCCGACCAAGAAAAGGTGGTGGTGCTAAGCCAGCTTAAACAACTGCAAAGCCAAATTGAACCGCACTTCTTGTTCAACACGCTTGCGACCATCAATGTATTGATTGAGAGTGACAGCGCGAAAGCCAAGTTGATGCTCGAAAAACTGACTGACTTATTACGTGTAACTCTGAAAAACAGCCGCACCGAGCAATCGACCATCGCACAAGAGGTCGACTTGTTAGACGCTTATCTTAATATCCAAAAGATACGCTTGGGTGAGCGCTTAACGTTCTCGATTGAAATACACGAGATTAGCGATTTGCAGGTGATTCCACCGTTCTTGATTCAACCTTTGGTCGAGAATGCACTCACGCACGGCATCGAGCCCAAAGCCGCTGGTGGCCAAGTGAATATTCGTATTACTCAACAAGCACAGCAGCTAAAAATTGAAGTGGCTGATAATGGCGCTGGGTTGAAAACGCCTTCTGCGAATACGGGTCACGGTGTTGGGTTAAGCAATATTCGTCAAAGAATCGAAACCCTGTATGGTGATAAGGCGAGCCTAACGATTACTGAACACGCTGAAGGCGGGGTAGTCTCGACGATCTTGTTACCGTTGACTGAGGCAGCCGCCTAGAATTACAGATCAGAAAACACCGAACAGTGACGCAAAATAGACGATTTACAGTGTGAATTTAAAGGACTAACCATGAACAACCCAACAGTACAGCCGAGCGTAACGGCGATAATCGCAGACGATGAAGCACTGTTAAGGCACCACTTAGACAAGAGCCTTGCTGAGGTTTGGCCGGAGTTAGAAATCGTCAGTAAAGCACAAAACGGTTTGGAGGCGATGCAAAGTATTCAGCAGCTTAAGCCCGACGTGGCTTTTCTCGATATTCGTATGCCAGAGCTGGATGGAATCTCGCTGGCGAAGCAACTCAACAAGCTAGATTCACCGCCATTGATTGTGTTTATTACGGCTTATGACGAATACGCAGTTAAAGCCTTTGAACACAATGCGATGGATTACCTGCTGAAGCCAATCAATGAAGAGCGCTTACTGGCCACATGTCAGAAGGTGCAAGCGCGTTTGTTAAGCCGTCAAAAACAGCCTGGTGACACCTCAGTACAGCCCGATATCACAGCGTTAATGGCTCAGCTTCAACAGCTATCACAATCGTCTTCCCAACAAAACAAGCACCAGTATCTCACGTGGCTCAAAGCCAGTGTCGGAGAAGACATTCACCTAATCGCCGTCGATGATGTCGCTTACTTCAAAGCAGAAGACAAGTATGTGTCTATATTTAAGAAGGGTCAAGGGGGATCGCTAGAGGAGTATATTCTTCGCGTGTCACTAAAAGAGTTGATAGCGCAACTCAATCCTGATGAGTTTTGGCAGATCCATCGCTCGGTGGTGGTTAAAGTGTCGGCCATTGATAAGGTGAAGAAAGGGCTCTCAGGTCAGATGTCGGCGTATGTGTCAGGGGAAAAGCTACCGATCAGCCGTGCCTCGCAAGCGTTGTTTAAGGGTATGTAGAGAACTGGCTGAAATTTATGTAGCTTATTGATTTTAAATAGATGTAGTTAGCGAGTCTAAAATCGATTTAATAGGCTCTTATCTAAATGCCTATTTAAATGAGCACAGCGATCTTACATAACGATTGGTGGTTTATAAAATAAAGATCCAGATCACAAAGATACTCATCAGGTTCAATATTAAATAATAATCGTTAGCTCAATCTGTATATTGTCGATGAATGACATTAAGAGGTTGTTATGAAAACATATTATTTAGCGACGGCTCTATGCCTCACCTTAGTTGGCTGTAGCTCAACATCAAAAACTACCGAAACGCCAATCCAGCCGGATCCGGCATGGACTTCAGGCCAACTAGAAAATGGCCTTACTTATCATGTTTATCCAGATCATGAAGAATCCGTATCTGTTCGTTTAGTCGTGCACGCCGGTTCGATTCAAGAGACTTCTCAACAAGAAGGCTACGCGCACTTCTTGGAACACATGGCATTCAATGGCAGTAAAAACTTCTCTCAGAACGATGTGATTCGTCTATTCGAAGACGCAGGCGCTAGCTTTGGTGCTGATATTAATGCCTACACTTCTTATGAAGAGACGGTCTACCAGTTAGATTTGCCAGATAACATCCAATTGCAGTCTGCTTTGACGTGGATGCGTGACATTGGTGATGGCCTGGATCTATCAAGTTCAGAAGTCGAAAAAGAAAAAGGCGTGGTTCTTGGTGAGTTCCGTATGGCTCGCCTCGATGATAAGTCATTCGGAGATATATATTATGATTACTTCGTTGAAGGCGGCCCGTACGAATCGCAAGATGCATTAGGGACTAAATCGTCGATCGTGAATGCTACTCCTCAAGGCATCAGCAACTTTTATCAGACTTGGTATCAACCTCAAATAGTTGAGCTGGTCGTTTCTGGTGATGTGGACATCAAAACTGTGATTCCACTTATTGAAGAAAAGTTTTCTAGCTGGGAGCGTGGCGATACGCCGAGACCAGAGAAACAGAAAACGACCTCATTCAATGAAGATGATTATGTTGAGTACGCAGGAAGAGAAGCGCCAAGCATCACTCTGACGTTTAACCGCGGTTCAAATATAGTTGAAAATCATGCTCAGCAGAATCAACGCAGGTTAGATGAAACCGCTCAGCAATTGATTCAACGACGATTAGAAGCGGTGTTCAATGATGCCGCGTTCCCGACTCAATGGATTGCATCTGATAGTTATCGAATGGGCGCTTTTTACTATTCGTCAATAAGTGTTGGGTTTCCGGCTGGAGACCGTGAAGTTATCCAACAAGATCTGCTTTCTACATTGGCATCATTGCGTGATTTTGGTGTTTCGGAAACGGATATTGCTGGCGAACTGTACTACTACCAAGACTTGCTGGATAACATCGAGCATAACTGGGATAAAATGGACAGTGTTGAACACGCGAATTACAAAGTGAGTGCGTTAGTCAATGATCGAATAGTCCAATCACAGAAAGATTATCAAGCAAGCTTGGAAGCTTTCATCGCTAACTTGAGCCTTGAAGTGATTAACGACAACATCAAGAATCTACTTTCTGATGATTACTTTATTGTTATTGGGATGGATGACAATGAAGACAGAACAGCGGTCATTAACTCTCTAGATAGCTTAAAAGCCACGTATAGCGAGGCGGGAATTCCGCCGCTTGCGATAGGAACAGCCAGTGCTTTTGCTGTACCTAGCTCGCAAGGCGAGGTTGTACTTGCTGAACAAATGTCCGTAGACCCATATATCCAAAAGTGGACGTTGAGCAATGGTATCGACATGTGGTATCTGCGTGATTATGTGGCGGGTGATGATGTTGGGGTGATGTACATGAGCCTCGGTGGAAAAGCCGCTTTGGATCCGAGCCTTTACCCAGCGGTTGAGGTTGCGTTACCTACTTTCGCTCGAAGTGGTGTGGGTGAATTTACGGGTTCTGAGCTTTTAGCGTACTTTGATCGTGAAGATATTAGAGCTGATTCCTTTATTGGCAACACTCGCCATGGTGTTGAATTTAGTATTAACAAAGATGGGCTCAAAGATACGTTTGCTGCGCTTTATACCTTCATAACTGCGCCTAAAATTGTTCCCGAGCAGTTAGAGGCAGTGAAACAGGAGTTTGTACAAGGTCAAGAATCTTTCTTGAGCAGCCCTGTCGGTCAGTTTGAGCGCGCAAGAAACCAGAATATCTATCGTCAAGACAGTGGCCACCTCTTTGTTGATAAAGAACGAGTTGAAGCGGTTTCTGTGGAAGACGTCGCTAATCTTCATCAGCAATTGTTTGGTCAAATGAGGCATAACCAATTGGTGATCGTGGGTGACATCGACCCAAGTGAATTAAAGCCTTTGGTTGAGCAATACTTGGCTTCGATTCCATTAGAAAAAGCTGAGGTTCCTGAATTTAAGGTGGCTTACAAGCAGCCATCTGAATCACGCATTGATTTAGCGATCAACAATGTGAATAGTGCAGAGTACATCTTACGAGTCATCTCTGAACCTGAAGCCGAAACCGACCAAGGCGTAACGGCAAAAGATATCTTCACGGAAAACTTGCTAGAACGACTGCTGGCGGCTCGTTTAGATGCTTATATTCGTGAAGAGTTGAGCTTAGATTACTCGCCATATACGTATTCATCATCCGCAGATAGTGAGCTGAGTGGTGAGTGGGTTATCGGGGCGATGGTAGCGCCGGAGAACGTTGACCAAGTCGAAGTGGCGATCGATAAAGTGATTGCAGACCTTTTACAAGGCGTCTCTGAAAAGGAAATGCACGCAGTCGTGAAACAGTTTGAAGCGGACTTCACGCCTCTCGAGATGAGCTCTATTGACCAAGCATGGTACCTGTCTCGTTATTTACTTCATGGTTACGATATCGAAGCTTTGTCTCAAGTTGAGCGAGTGGCGAGGTCGATTACTGCGGAAGACATGAATCAACTTGTCCAACGCATCTTTGGTGAAGATAGCCGTAAGGTTAAGAACATCATGCGTCCTAAAGCCTAAAGCCTAAAGCCTAAAGCCTAAAGCTTGAAACCAACAGAAATAGACAACTCAAAGCCAAGCGATCACCGCTTGGCTTTCTTGTTTTTCTACTATTCATAACATCTATCCATCACCAGTTGTTAAGCCGTTTTAGATCTATGTAAATCTAAATTGCGAGGGTGCTTAATCGGTTGCATCGAATCATTTTCTAAAAAAATGTTTTAAATCAAGACAGCGTTTCATTTGTATTGTAGATTGACGATCTACGAGAATGTTGTTTGGATATTAGATTGCTTAAACTGGGTACCCGATTAGTCTTAATGTTGTTTTTACTGAGCTTTGGCTTAGTGAATTCTAACGGCTATTCGTTGCCTTCTAAGCCATTTCAAATATACTCGGCTCAAGAGCAATCTTCGCAGAATGAACAATCTTCCTCGATAAAACAGTGTAAACAAGCCGCTACGGATAATCCGTCGAGCTACTTTGAGTGCAACAAAGCTCAGTTTGGCACCGATCCTTCTGGTGACAGTTCCAACTATCACGACACCGAATCAAGCCTTCAAGCAGCAAACTTCAGACGTATGCTCAGTAACGAGCAAGAAAGCGTGGCCGATCTTGAGCCTGCTTATCATTTACTGATCGACTTCTCTCCCCCCTCAATACTGGCTTCCCTGCTCTTCAACACGCCGTTGTTGGATTCCAAGCTGCACTGGACCAGTATTGTGAGTTCTCCGTCTTCCCGGCTTTCGGGGTGGAAAGAGGGCAACATCCAATACTCGCATTTCCGAGAACTTCTTAGCTAATCGTTTGACCCTAAATTGGTCGTATCGATGGTCGCCTAGTGCCCATTGAATTCGCCAGTTAACCAAGACAAACATAGCGACATCAGCTTTAGCATCACTATCTTTCAATCAGCTTGTTCTGGTCGTGATTAGCCATCGCTCGTGTTCGCAAAATATTAGACATACCAATCGTAGTAAATAACTGGTCACCCTAGCTGGTTAAAATGCTCGATCACTGCTTTTTTCTGGTGCTATTTTTGAGCACGTATTTACGGTGATTGGTAGAAAGAAGAGATCTTGACTGTGAAAAAACGCATTCAAAGAAAACAAATTAACCACTACTCAAAGTGGAAATACGCGGTGCTTATCGCCACCATTATCATCATGGTTCTGAGTGCTTTACCTTCTTGGTATGGCGAGAATGCGTCGGTTCAAATTAACAACCGTTCTGAACAGACCATCGATGCTAGCCAAATTACCCAATACCTTGCGAGCGAAGGCATTCAAGCCAAATCGGCATTTCAAAAAGACCAACGTTTAGTCGTAATCTTGGAAGACGCAGAACAACAAGCGAAGGCTAAAGAGGTGCTGAATGAGCGCCTATTGGACAACGCGACGGTTGCGCTAGCGATGGAGCCAGCAGCTCCGAAATGGTTGACTGACATGGGCTTCGCACCGATTCAGCTAGGCCTTGACTTACGTGGTGGTGTGCAGTTCCTGTTAGAAGTGGACATGGAACCGGTTTACCACGCCCAAGCGCAATCTGTGGTCGATGAAATCACCAGCCAAGTGCGTTATGCACGCGGTAAAGTGGTGAATAACCAAGTTGAATTTAACTTCCGTACTGATGCCGATTTCGAGAAAGCACAAAAACTGATTCGTGAAGAGTTCCCACAATGGCAACGTGACCGTTCAGATAAATCGCTAACGTTAACTCAGTCTGAAGAAGAGCAAAGAACGCTACGTAACCTAACCGTTCAACAAAACCTGCAAATCATGCGCAGCCGTATTGAAGAGCTAGGCATAACAGAAGCATCAATTCAACGCCAAGGAGAAAGCCGTATCCGTATCGAATTACCGGGTGTACAAGACCCTGCAGCTGCGAAAGACGTGATTGGTGCTACGGCTTCATTAGCGTTCTACTCTGTGTACGACAACGCAACGCGCAATACTCAAACTCTGAAAGATTCAGATGGTAATCGCGTAGTGGTTGCTCGCAAAGCAGTGCTGAGCGGTGAACACATTATCGATGCACGCAGTGGCATTGGTGAAATGGGCAGTGCAGAAGTAAACATCACGCTTGATTCTTCTGGTGGTAAGAAAATGTCTGAGTTTTCTCGCCATAACATCGGCAAGCCAATGGCGACCGTTTACAGCGAATACAGCCGTGACAGAGCCGGTAACAGCGAAAAAACCAGTGAAGTGATCAGTGTGGCGAACATCCAATCTCAACTGGGTAGCCGTTTCAGAATCACAGGTGCAGGCAGCATGGCAGAAGCACAAGAGCTTGCTCTACTGCTACGTGCAGGTTCATTAACTGCGCCTGTTACCATCATTGAAGAGCGTACCATTGGCCCATCTCTGGGTGCTGAAAACGTAACGAATGGCTTTGCTGCTTTGGCTCTTGGCCTTGGCCTTACGCTAACGTTTATGGCGCTATGGTACCGCCGCTTAGGTTGGGTCGCGAACTGTGCATTGGTGGTTAACATGACCACATTATTTGGTTTGATTGCGCTGCTACCGGGTGCGGTGTTAACTCTGCCGGGTATTGCGGGTCTAGTACTGACCGTTGGTATGGCGGTGGACACCAACGTGCTTATCTTCGAGCGTATTCGAGACAAGATGAAAGAAGGGCGCAGCTTTGCTAGCTCTATCGACCGTGGTTTCGATAGCGCATTCTCGTCAATTTTCGATGCTAACGTCACTACCATGATCGTTGCTGTGGCTCTATATACCATTGGTAATGGACCGATTCAGGGCTTCGCTCTGACACTGGGCTTAGGTCTTCTAACCAGTATGTTTACGGGCATTTTTGCTTCACGAGCGATCATCAATTTGGTTTGGGGGCGTGACCAACGCCACGATGTAAGGATTTAAGCATGAGTACTTCAAAAATGACTATTTCAGACCGCTATTTTTCAAATAGCAATATGACTCTCCTTCGTAAGGTGATGTCTGTGATTTCTATTGTGCTGTTCATGAGCTCTGTGATGCTGGTGGCAGTGAAAGGTTTTAACTGGGGCTTGGACTTCACAGGTGGTGTGGTTGCTGAGGTTCAGCTCTCTGATCAAGTCACCAAAGATGCGTTAAAAACAAAACTTGATACGGCCTTCCAACAAGATGTGCAAGTGGTTGGTATGGCAGAACAGGATCGCTGGACAATCCGTTATAGCCAACTGACAGATGCTCCACAGCCAAACTTAGTGGATGCTTTGTCTTCTGTTAGCGACCAAGTAAAAGTGCTTAACAGCAGCGTGGTTGGCCCTCAAGTTGGTCAAGACATGGTTGACCAAGGTGGCTTAGCGGTATTGGTGTGTTTCCTAATGATCATGCTGTACCTGAGTGTACGTTTTGAATGGCGTTTAGCTCTCGGCGCCCTTGCCGCGATCATCTATGACGTGACGCTTATCTTGGGTCTGTTCGCTTTTACTCAGTTCGAGTTCAACCTGACTGTGTTAGCGGCTGTGTTGGCGATTTTGGGTTATTCATTGAATGACTCGATCATCATTGCCGACCGTGTCCGTGAGATGCTGCGTGGTAATCCAAATGGTGACACTGACAACCTGCTTAACGAATCGGTTAAAGCGACCTTCTCACGCACCATGGTGACCTCAGGTACAACGCTAATCACCGTATCTGCACTTTGGCTACTTGGTGGCGCTGCGCTGCAAGGTTTCGCGATTGCACTGGTTGTAGGTATTGTCAGCGGTACGTGGTCTTCAGTTTCAGTAGGTATCACACTGCCTAAGTTACTTGGTCTACAGCCTTGTCACTACCAAGTGAAAGCGCCGGTAGAAGTTGAGGGTGAGTACCCTTAGGTTATCTATTGGTTAACAGTACAACTTAGTCAGTAACGTCAACAAAGCCCTTCGTTTATAGTAAAACGAGGGGCTTTATTTTTTATAAGAGTCAAACAGTTACAGAAAAGAGAGCCTATTTCAAAAAACGATGGATTGAGCAGGCAAGCCCCCATGATATGAAGTATGTTTAGATGACGTCAGTAGAAATGAGGCAAAGGAATGGAATATCGACATCAATGTCATGTAGGCGACCATGGGGATGCACTCAAGCATCCAGTTTTAAGTGCACTGGTTAAATCATTAATGCAGCAACACTCTCGCCTCAACGTTATCGACACGCACTCTGGTACAGGGTGTTATGACCTCACCACAGCACCAAGCAATCACGCGGGCGAGTTTGCGGAAGGGGTCGGATACTTGTGGCGAAATAAGGCTTATCTTCCGTCGGCATTCAGTTCTTTTATGACGGTGCTGGAATACTACAATCCGAATCAGCTTATCTCTTTGTATCCCGGTTCTGCTGCCATTACCTATCAACAAGGCCGCAGCCAAGACAGTTTCTATTTTTCAGACATCCAGCAAGACGAAGCCGACCTATTACAAACCAACATTGAGAAGCTGCAACGCGATCTTGATGTCTCAAGTAAGCTAACTATCACCGCAGGCGACGGGCTCAAAGCGCTGCCTGATGATGTGGCCAAGCATGATAACCACCACCTGATCGTGATTGACCCACCTTACGAAACTGATTCTGAATATCTCGCAGTGATTGATGCCTTGGTTAAGGCTTATCAACAGTCTGAGAAAGTATCTGCCTTGATTTGGTATCCACTTTATACGGATGACAAGAGCTCACTGATTCTGAACCACTGTGTGACAGCGGTGAAAGATGGTTTACTACCAAGTCCAATTAAATCTGAATTGCGACTAAGAGATCCCAAGGGTGACGATCGTCTGATCGGCAGTGGTTTACTGTTGTTCAATCCACCACAAGGCATTGCTGGAACAGTGGCTGATACTCTGGATTACTTACATAGTCAGCTCGCAACCAATGGTGAGGGTTATTGGCAAATGAGAAGTCTATAAATCTGATTTATATGGGGTTTATGATGAATTTCTAGACGCTGTTCACTAAATCACTGTTATTTATATGGTTTAAATTGACCAAACGCTAACTTTTATCGATTGATTAATTGCAGTGAATCATTTAAAAATAGAATATCAATGCGCACAAGTGCATAATGGCTCATAAGTTAAATAATTAGTCCCAGATTAATATCAGATTGTGGTTTACCCCCTAAACTGCATTAGGCTCGCACTAGTCATGCGAGCCTTTCTTTTGCCTGAAGGAAAATCTAAGGCAGTTCTATCAATTTAAGATTCACTACAACACTGGATAATCGATGTAGCCTTTTTCGTTGCCGCCGAACAGAGTGGCGCCATCAAGTTCTGATAGTTCGCTGCCGTTTTGTAGGCGTGAAACTAGATCTGGGTTAGCAACGAATGGGCGACCAAATGCGACGAGATCGGCGTAGCCTTTGCTTAGTACTTCTTCGGCGCGTTGTGGTGTGTAGCTGCCGGCAACGATGATGGTGTTAGAGAACAAGGCTCTTAGTTCGACACGGAAGCTTTCAGGGATAACTGGAGCATCATCCCAATCGGCTTCTGAAAGGTGCAGATAAGCGATATTACGAGCTTGTAGCGCTTTTGAAGCTTCTAAAATCGTTGGTACGATATCTGGGCAGTTCATGTCTTTGAAGGTGATGAACGGAGCCAAGCGTACGCCTACTTTGTCTGCGCCAATTGCATCAATCACTGCATCCATAACTTCGATTAGGAAGCGAAGTCGGTTCTCGCGGCTACCGCCGTAGTTGTCGGTGCGTTTGTTTGAGTTGGTTCTTAGGAACTGATCAATCAGGTAGCCATTGCCACCGTGTATTTCCACTCCGTTGAACCCTGCCTCGACTGCTTTTTTCGCTGAGTTAGCAAAATCTTGAACAACACGATCGATGTCTGCTTGGGTCATCTCTCTTGGTTGGATGCAATCCACCATGTTGCCGTTACCATTCTCATCAGAGATCCAAACCTGCGTTTCTATTGGAGCTAATGCAGAAGGTGCAATCGGTAACTCGCCTTTTTGAAAGGTAGGGTGTGATACTCGGCCTACATGCCATAGCTGGCAGAATATCGCTGCGCCTTGTTCTTTAGCGGCAGAGGTGACACCTTGCCAGCCTTTCACTTGTTCGCTTGTGTAAACGCCGGGTGTGAATGAGTACCCTTGAGAGTCATCTGAGATTTGTGTCGCTTCAGTGATGATGAGCCCTGCACTGGCACGTTGTTGGTAGTAAGTCGCCATCATTTCATTTGGCACGTTTCCAGGTTGGCTTGTGCGAGCGCGAGTCATGGGCGCCATAACCACACGGTTTTGTAGTTCTAGATCTTTGAGTTCTGCTGTTTCGAATAATTTGCTCATGGTATTTACCTTGTGTCGGTAATGTATTGATTGATTTAGCGTGCGGTGGTCACTATTTCGATTCCGCAGGGCTGAAGATAGAGTCGTTTTGTGGCTTTTCAGCTCGGTTGGCTTTCGCAATAAGCAACAAACCAATCACTGGGACAACAACGGCTGCGAATGGAATCATTCCTGCGCCTAGCTGGCTGTCGAGTACCATGCCGCCTAGGAAGCCACCAAAGGCATTGGCTAAATTAAACGCTGAGATATTCGCGGTTGCTGCTAGCTCTTGGCCTTCGCCACCGTTGTTCATCACTCGAAGTTGCATTGCTGGAACGTTCGCAAATGATGCAATACCAAAGACAAATGCCGCTGCAACGAATAGGATTTTGTTGTCTACAACAAGGCCAACCACTACTAATGAAGCGATCATCGCGATAGCCCAAAACATCGATGCTTTGCCTAAATCTTTGTCAGAAGTGCGGCCGCCCAAGGTGTTACCGATGATTAAGCCGACACCAACAATCACTAAGATCCAAGTGACTGATTCTTGACCGTAACCCGTGATGTGCATGGCGATAGGCGCAAGGTAGCCGTAAAGCGTCATGAAACCAGACCAAGCAAAAGCGGTGATCGCCAAGCTGATCAGCAGCATTGGGTTTTTGAACGCTAAAAGCTGAGTTTTGATGTCTTTCGCTTCGCTGTGACCCGTTGATTTGATTGACGTCAGGATAGAAATCATCGCAATCGTGCCAAGTGCAGCCACGGTAAAGAAAGTGGTGTGCCAGCCGAATTGCAAGCTAACCCAAGTACCCGCTGGAACGCCAAGAACGTTAGCGAGTGTTAGGCCTGCGAACATCTGACCAACGGCACGACCTGCCATTTTTTCAGACACTAAGTTGGTTGCGACAACCGCACCGATGCCATAGAAAGGGCCTTGCACTAAGCCTGCGATCACACGGCTGGCAAGTAGAAGTGGGTAGCTAGGAGCAAGGGCTGATAAGACATTACCGATGATGAACAGTGCCATTAAGCCAATCAGTACCATCTTCTTGTTAAAACGTGCGAGGTAGATGGTTAAGATCGGGCCACCAATAACGATAGCCAATGCGTAAGCACTGATTAGGTATCCGGCTTGACCTTCGGTGATCGAAAGGGATGTGGCAATTTGTGGAAGGATGCCTGCAATAACAAACTCAGCGGTGCCGATGGCAAAAGCTGCGAGTGTCAGTATCCAAACTTGGAATGGGATCTTTTCTTTATGGATCGCTTCTGATTTCATAGTGAAGTACCTGTGTTAATTCTTGTTTGTTAGGACGTGAGATACACGCCCTAACGATTGTTCTTTATGTCTTTGCTTCTTTGCTTCTTTGCGGAGTGTTAGCCGAGTAGAGCGCCGCCGTCGATGTCGATGATTGACCCTGTTACGTATGGGTTGTTAATCGCGAATAGGTAACCCATAGCCACCTCTGAAGGCTCGCCAACCTTGCCTGCGGGTAGGTTATTTTTGGCGTTGTCGTACATGCTTGTACGAGCGGAATCGTCCATGTTTTTGTAGGCTTCCGTCATGGTTAAACCCGGGCTAACGGCATTGACTCGAATGGGTGACAGCTCTTTCGCCAGTATTTTAGTCACGCTTTCTAGTGCGGCATTGATGGCGGTTTTTACGTAAGTGCCAGCCACTACTTTGCGAGACAACATGCCTGTCGTGAGCGTGATAGAGCCGTTTGGCGTCATGTAGCGTGAGGCATGTTTTGCTACGTTTAAGCTGCCCCAAAACTTAGTGTCAAAAGCTGTCTTAGCGTCTGCGGTTGCTACGTCTGTTACTTTTCCTGCGGGAGCGGATGAGCCAGCCGTTACGACTAAGTGGTCAAACACGCCAATCGATTCGAAGTATTCACAAATTGACTTTTCATTGCTGATATTAAGGCCTGTATGTCGGCTAGCGACGTGCACTGTGTTGTTTTCGTTTCTCAATTTCATCGCGAGTGCTTTACCGATGCCTGATGTGCCACCAATGATGACGAAAGTGCGTTGCTCTTGATTAGTCGATTCGTTAGTCATGCTCTGAATTCCTGCGTTGTTCTGTTGATGTTTGTCATTATATTTATTCGACTAAATTTGATAATTGGTTAAAATATAAATTCATTATTCGGTTAATCTGAATAGTGTCGCTGAGTATTCAGATCGAGCATTAAGATCGAGAAGTAAGACGAAGAGACGGAAGCGAGAATCGTATGGATAAGTTTTCAGATATGGCGATGTTCGTCAGTATTGTTAAGCATCACGGGTTAGCGGCGGCTGGGCGCGAACTGGGTTTATCACCTGCGACCATGACAGCAAGGCTTCAAGCGCTGGAAGAGCGATATGGTGTGAAGTTGTTGAATCGAAGTACGCGCCATGTGTCTTTAACCGACTCTGGCGAGCTGTATCACAAGGCGTGTCTGGAGATATTGGATAATGTCAGTGAGGCCGAAAACCTGATCCAAAATGGCGTCAAAGAGGTCAAAGGTCCACTCAAAATCGCCGCGCCGAAAGACATCGGAAAGCAGTACATTCTTCCGATTCTCTCTGAGTTCTGTCAGCAATATCCCGACGTGATCCCTTACCTCTACTTGAACGATAACCTCTCGAACATTGCTGAATCTGGCATGGATATCGTGGTCCGTTATGGTGAATTGGTCGACAGCAGTTTGATATCCAGACGCTTGTCACCAAGCCGACGTGTGCTGTGTGCTTCTCCTGAATATCTTGCCAAGCATGGAACACCGTTAACACCACAAGATTTGGTTGATCACGATTGTTTAGCCATGCTGCGCAGCAATGAAGAGCTCAAGACATGGCACTTCCAAGATCATGATATGAAGAAGTCGATTACTGTTGTTCCAAAGCGATTTTCAGACGATGGCGAAGTGATTCGCTACTGGGCATTAAAAGGCGAGGGCATTGCTCTTAAATCGGTACTGGATGTGCAAGGCGACATCAATAACCAGCGCCTTGTGACGCTGCTTAATGGCTACATGAAGAACTTCAACACCGCGATGTCGGTGTCGAGTGCCGATTTGAATGTGGTGTACATCAGCAAGAAATATCAGCCCAAGCGTATCCGGTTGTTTCTTGATTTCTTGTTTGAGCGGTTTGGCGATTTGGTTGAAAAGTCTAGTTAGATTAGCCGAGAAGCAGCGCATGACAGATCTCTCGAACTCAACACCCGGGTACGGACAGAGAACATTGAACTGGTTATGATACGACCAACATAAGGATGTGATTGGAGAGAAAAATGAAAGTCGTCGGAGATACGGTTATCCAACCTTTTCACAAGGCAACCTGCCATTGCGGTGCGGTTGAACTAGAGTTCAGCTTACCTAACGGGATAGAAAAACCACGTCGCTGCGATTGCTCTATCTGTCGTCGAAAAGGCGCGATTGTTGGTTCTGTTGCGTTGGATGGTATCAAGATCCTCAAAGGTGCCGAGCATCTCAAGTTATATCAATTCAATACCAACACCGCAAAGCATTATTTCTGCTCAAACTGCGGCATCTATACCCATCATCAACGCCGTTCTAGCCCAAATGAATACGGTTTTAACATCGGCTGTTTGGAAGGGGTAAACCCTTTTGATATTGGTGATGTGGTGACCAACGATGGTGTCAATCATCCAGCTGATCGTTAATTTATTGAGCATAAAAAAGGAAGGAATTATGTCTGAATACGGAGCGATCATTCGCTGGAAAAAAGCAGAAGATGAAGTCTTTAGCGACAATCAATACAGTCGAGGTCATACGTGGGAGTTCGATGGTGGTGTCACTGTGCCTGCTTCGTCCTCTCCACATGTTGTGCCACTGCCGTTTTCGGTGGAAGCGAATGTTGATCCAGAAGAAGCGTTTATCGCGGCACTTTCTAGCTGCCATATGCTGACGTTTTTGGGCATTGCCGCAAAGCAGAAGTACGTGATCGACTCCTATGTCGATGATGCGATTGGTGTGTTGGAAGAAGATGAATCTGGCCGCTCATCGGTCACTAAGGTGACTCTGCGCCCTAAAATTGTGTTTTTAGGTACCAAAAAGCCCACCGCCAAGCAGCTCGACAAACTGCACCACTTGGCGCACAAAAACTGCTTTATCGCGAACTCGGTAAAAACGGACATTGTGGTAGAAACTAAAGCGTAAACCACACACGTTAACATCCAAAAACCGCGAGGTTGCTTAGTGCATCACTGGCGGTTTTTTTGTGTCTGTGTAATCCTACGTACGGTTTTAATTGAGTGACAGTTAGAAAGTTTTGAGAGATAGGTAGAGAGCTCTTGAATGGTAGGAATAGATTGATTAGCAGAGAGTTATGTTTAGCGTCCCATTGAATAGTTTTGTACATCGTGTGAGTGATAAAAGCCAAGTGATGGTGAATGCTGCGGAATGTGGATGTCAGTTGAAACGAGTTCGTCGTTCGCGTAATTGGCTGTTGGTCGCTCAAGAGTATCAACTCGTTGAATTTAAAACGATGTTAACCCATGAAAAAGACGGTTGGATAGCAATTGCAATCGACAAAGTGCTGCCTAAACCCGTGGTGTGTTTGGCATCTCTGTTGGCCGCTACACCTTCAATGACTGTGGCTCAGCTGGTGATGGAATCTGGATGTTCAATGGCCGAAGCAAGACGTGCTATTGATGAACATGAAGGTCTGTAGGCGTATTCAAATCGTGTGAAAAGAGAATTGCGAGCAGCAAAAAGCCCGTAACGATATTGCGCTGGAAAACGTCATATCGTTACGGGCTTTATCATCTGTGCTGCTGTTAAGCTAAGCCATGCGGCTTATGAAGCATTGAATCGATTAAGAGTTCGCTACTTTTACACGAATCGTGTTTTTGCCAAGCTTTGACAAGTTCAGCTTGTTTAGTGCCGCTTTAGCTTCTTCTTGCTCTGGCATTTCAACAAAAGCGAAGCCTTTTGAGTCGCCAGTTTCTTGGTCTAAAACTAGGCTGCACTCTTTTACTGAGCCAAACTCAGAAAATAGCACACGGATGTCTTGCTCAGAGGTAGAGCGCGATAGGTTACGAACTAGAAGTTTCATAATAAACCTTGAATATGAATTTACGCCGAGCATTGTCGCACACTTTCATGCTCACCCTCACAAATAATTACTCTAATCATTTCTTTGGTAATGTGTCGCTCTATTTACCGATTAAGCGAGCTGTTTACCTGCTAGCCGCGGTTTATCGTGATATCTGACACGAATCCATGCTCTGTGCTGGTCAACGCCTGTTGTAGCATCTGAGCGGCTTCTTGCGCGGTCATAAAGCTCGAAGTATCCATGTCTTTACCGCTTGTATTCCAAAACTCGGTCGCCATTCCTCCAGGGTAAACCGCCACGATTTTCATCGGGTGACCTTTTAGCTCCAACCTTACCGATTCGATAAAGCCTTTCACGGCCCATTTTGCCGCGCAGTAGGTGGACTCTTCCGCTTTAGCACCTTGGGCCGCCGTCGACATCACCACTGCAATGGTGACCGATTGATCTTTGTAGCGCTGCACAAGCTCGCGAATCAAAAAGATCGAAGACTCGATATTGTTCTTCAGCATGTCGCTGATGGTGGTTGGATCTTGCTGTTCTATCTTACCGAAGTAGCCACTGCCAGCACTGTGGATCACCAGTTTAGGCATTTCAGGTAACGCATCCAATAACTCACTCACTGAGTGCGGATCACAGAGATCACACGCTTGGCTAATGGTATTCGCAGGTAGGCCTTGCGCTACTTCTGCTAAACGTTGTGCGTTGCGACCTGTAATGGCTACGCGCTGAGCGTCGGTTGCGGCGTTAGCATATTGTTTCGCGAGAGCTGCGCCTAAACCGCTGCTTGATCCGGTAATTAAAATCATACTGTCTTAAATTTGTAGAGTTGATTCGAGATAGTAAGGGGCTAGGCTAAGATTTTCTGAGATCTATGGCTAAAGTTGATCGATAGCCTGGTTGATAGGTTGATAGGTCTAGCGGTAGGGCTGAAGTAAGAGTGTGGGGAAAGTCGTTAAGAATCGACTGGTTTGGTAAGAAATAATACCGCTAAAAAGTAGCAGAACTAACAAGTAAAAGCGCCGGCATAAGAGCCAGCGCTTTTGAGTAATCATAAGTGATTATTTTTCGTCGTCGAACTGTTTGATCGTGAACGCGTCTTCGATTCGGTTAAGCTCTTCTTGTTCTTTCACTCGCTTCTCTTCTTGCAGAGTCGCTCTCGTTTCGTTGAAACGTTTTTTCTCTGACTTAGTCAGGAATTTTACAGCTTTTTTGTTGGTCAGTGCGTAAGCAACTACGTCTTCACCTTTTTCTCTGCGGTCGTTTACGCGTTGTGAGAAACGTTCATTGTCGCGAGCTTTACGCTCCGCTGAGGTCAACTTGCTCATGCTTTAAAGCCTTTTCAATTATTCATGGTAGGGAATCTACGCTTAGCGAAACAAATGGGAACTGCTTAGTGTCAGTCTAGTCCATTTGTATGCTGGTGGCGCATCTTAGCACAGTGGCTTGAGCATGCAGGTATGCTATTCGAGGGATTAAACAAAACAGCCCACAATTTTCGTTATGGGCTGTTTCGTTACGTACTGTAGATGTAGTCATCGATTTAAAACTAAAAATCAGAAACCGCAGCTAAATTAAATCTTCTCTATGTATAAGATGACCTCTCCGACTTTAAGGCCAAACTTGGACATCTCAGTTTTGTTGAACAAGCGTTTATCGTCCATCAAGAACATCCAATCATCGAGCACCACTTCATAGGTGCTGCCGTCTACTTCAATTTCAAGATCATATTTCCAATACAGCGCAGAACCTTGGGTTTCACCATAAGCGGTTCCAACGACATCGTTGGCAGTCCCAGAATAGGTGTTTTCGCCCGTTTTGATCAGATTCCAAACGCGAGTTGAGCGCTCGCCATCAGCAAAAGAAAACCACTCTTTTATTTCTCCGTTGTCACCGTCCCAAGTCGCGATCAGTTTGGCATCAAAGCGGCGCAGTAAGCTACCAGAGCGGTCGAGCACCATGCCGTAGGCCATTAGCTCGCCATTAAAAAAGGTTTCAAGCTTGAGCTCTGGCGTAGTGTCGACATGGTCTTCTAAACTTGCAGAGCCACAGCCCACTAGCCAAGTGAGTGAAAAAAATGCCAGAGCAAATTTTGTTATTGTTGTTTTTGGATTCATTTGTTCAAACCTAAAAGTTGTTTACGAAGACCGGGTTCAGAGGTGTTTTCAGACAACCAAATCGCTAGAAACGCTTCACCGAATTGCTTGTCTTGGATGGTGCCGATCGGTTGTTCATCGAAATAAAAGCGACTCACGTTATCTTCAGCGACACGAATCGTGAGTGTGCTTCCTTCTTCCACGTTCGGCCACATCGCGTACAAGGGTTTTAACCAACGCTGAATGTTGCTGTTAGAGTAGCCAAGCTTGTTCCACTGATCTTCGGTCGCGTCTACGAGGTCTTTGCTATCGATAGAACGGTAATACTCAAGCTTCAAAGCTCGTTCGGAGTTGGTTGGAGTCGCGTAGAATTCTGCGGAGTAGAGAGTCCAAAACAGGTAACTCATTTCACCCTGACCACGTTTGTTTAAATCGTCGACAGCAGAGGCTTTAACGCTTCCGGAAAATAACAGCGCAGCAAAAATTAACGAGAGAGTAATAAAGCTTAGAAGTGTGTTTTTTGCTTGCTGATGAGGGCGAACAATACCGCACTCAGGTTTGAACGTTTGTGTCGGGTTGCGTGGATAAGCCATAAGTCACCTCGTTATTGCCATTTTAGGTTGTATTAAGTTGGAGTAGGCGGCCACCAGTAAGGGCAACAAAATCCCCCAACTTATTGCAAGGGCAGCAACTACCGATGCATCTGGCCAAGTAGTAAGAAGAGCACCTGCTTTGATGCCTCCCCAATAACTACTAGTACCTGCTACGAACCCTATGACAAACAAGATCACTTTCGAGCATTTTAAAAGCCAATTTAGGCTGTGGTTAAAACTGATTAAGAACATGATCCACAGGCAGACAAGCCACACCGGGAACCACGATTGATTAGCAATTTCAGAGTCGACGGCAAACACGCCGAAGTGGAGTAAGAGGCTATCAAGCAATAGCCCCAATGGTAATAAAATGAGTATCTTCAAATCGCTACTGCGAGTCGGTGATAGAAGGAAGTGAACCACTACAATCAGTGGTGTGACGAACGGGGCTTGCGCGGTAAAGAAAGCACTGCAAACCCAGGTCGCTTGAAACAGTACGAGATTAATAATCCAAAACCGCTTCATCTTTTGCTCCAAAGTAACGAGGTTTTCTTGCGACTACATGGTGAGTGCTGATCACGCGCTCTTTGAATGCGCCTTCACAGTAGCAGAAGTAGAAGGTCCATAAGCGTTTAAACTCTTCTGAATAGCCGAGAGACTCTAGCTCTTCCCAACTATTTTCAAAGGCGATGTTCCAATCATTCAGCGTTCGAGCGTAGTGCAGGCCAATGTCATCAATTTCTTGAACCACAAGGTCGGTGCTGGTCGCAAGGTGTTGGGTCATCACTGAAACAGAAGGTAGGCAACCGCCGGGGAAGATGTACTTCTGAATAAAGTCGACACCTTTACGGTATTTGTCGTAACGGCTGTCAGCAATAGTAATTGCTTGAATCAGCATCTTGCCTGAGGGCTTAAGTAGCGAGGAACATTTTTCAAAGAAGGTTTGTAGATACTCATGTCCGACCGCCTCTATCATCTCGATCGAAACCAACTTGTCATACTCACCAGTGAGATTGCGATAATCCTCTTTGAGCAGGGTGATTTTGTCGGTTAAACCAAGCGCTTTTACTCTCTGTTCAGCAAGCGCATGTTGGGCATCTGAAATAGTGGTTGTGGTGACATGACAACCGTAGTGCTGTGCCATAAAGATGGCTAAGCCGCCCCAGCCTGTGCCTATCTCGACCACGCTATCTTTCTCAGACAGCTCTAGTCGCTCACAGATGGTTTTCATTTTGTTTTGTTGAGCCTTCGACAAGGTTTCTGCGTCTTCGCTGTAGATAGCGGAAGAGTACTGCATCGAGCTATCTAAGAAGCGCTCATACAGCTCGTTGCCAATATCGTAGTGGGCGAGAATGTTGCGCTTGGAGCCTTGTTCGGTGTTGGCATTCTTGCGACGCAGCAAGAGGTTTTTGATGCGAGAAATCCACTGTGTCTTGTCATCAAGTTCATCCAATTGGGCTTGGTTACGAGCCATGATTTGAATCACACGCGTGAGGTTTGGGCTGGTCCATTTACCATCGATATAGGCTTCAGATGCCCCAATGCTGCCATTGATGACCACATCTCTAAAAAAGGTCGCATCATGAATCACGATTCGACCTTTCAAGTCTGCTTCTCGATCACCGAACACCGAATGCTGGTCGCGCTCAATGATCTCGAGCGTCGCGAATTGCAGGCTTTCTAACACCTTGAAGATTAAAGCTCGATATTTACAGTTGCTTGAAACAGCAACGGCTTTAGCTTGTTGTTCAATATTGTTGTTTTGTTTGGCAAGCTGTTCCATGTAAACCTCGCTGATAACTCATTCTAATATTTTGTGCCAACTAAGCTGAGTTCAGCTCCTTGATTGGAGCGAACCCAAGCTAGAAATGATTTCTGTTTTAAGCGCTTAAGATGTTGAGTCTGGATGCGCCACAAACGGTACTTTTTTCAGGAATAATTTGAGAGCCTGATAATAAATTCCCATCACGACTTTGATCGTCATCGCCGGAATCTTGAATACCGTTCGTCTAATGTTTGTCTTGGTTACTGACTGCTTCGTCAGGGCTAGTGTCGCATCGAAAAGCTTGTCGTCTCGGCGGCTTTCGATGTGAACTAACGTGCGTTTCGCTGGTGGCTTAATCTTCCAAAAATAAGTCATGTTCAAATCCATGAACGGCGAAACGTGAAACTCTTTTTTTACCTTCAATTCTTGGTGCATGTCGATGAGATAGTAGTGTCTTTCTCGCCAAGGCGTGTTACTCACCTCAGCCAACATGTACTTACAATCTCCAGTCTCGTCATAACAGAAGAAACAGTTGATTGGGCTGAAGTAGATGCCTAAACAGCGGCACTGAGCCAGCATCGTCACACGGTTTGAATCAGACCAAACCCCACCAAGTTGTTGCACTTTGGAAGCTATACGTTGCTTAAGTGATTTTGGTTCATCCGTGGTGACATTTTCTTTTTTTTCAGCGAGATAATCCGATTCGACAAAGCGAATCGGGTTGTACCAACGAGTTCCGAACAGCGCACTGCGCGCTGTGGTTTGGGGTAGCTCATCAAGATCTAACCCCATCATATACAGCTGATAGCTGAACTCATGAGTGATGTCGCCAAAGCGGCGATGTCTGACGTTACCCCAATAGATACCGCTGAGCTCTTCACTCTTTTCGGATGCGATCCCCATCTCGGGTGTCAGGGTTTGACTGTTCATAGCGCGGAACTCGTACTCAAATCTAAACCGAAGCGTTTGGTCACATCGAGTGCACTGTGGACACCGTCTTCATGGAAGCCGTTATACCAATAAGCGCCAGCAAAGTGCGTCTGGTTTTTGCCACAGATTTGCTCACGCTTGTGCTGAGCTTCGACCGTGTTCGAATTAAGTACCGGGTGATGATAAACAAAGCTGCGAATAATTTTTTCTGGGTCGATGGCTTCGCTTTGATTCAAGGTGACACAGAAGGTGTCTTGGCTTTCGATGCCTTGCAGAATGTTCATGTTGTACGTGACACAAGCAGGTCGTTTACTGTCGCCATCCAACATGTAGTTCCAGCTTGCCCAAGCCAGTTTTCTGTCTGGTAACAAGCGAGTATCGGTGTGCAGAACCACTTCATTGCGGCTGTATGGGATCTCGCCCAGTACCTGTTGCTCTTGTTCTGTTGCATCACCAAGCAAGCGTAAGGCTTGGTCTGAGTGGCAAGCAAAGATTACTTCGTCGAAACCTTGTGCGCTGCCATCTTCAAATTCAATCGTGACGCCTGTTTCTTGGCGAGTCACTTGTTTAATCGATGTATTCAGTGCAACAGTCTTACTTAGGCGTGAAAGGATGATTTCAACATAAGAACGCGATCCCTTTGGTATCACATACCACTGAGGACGGTTCGCGATATCGAGCAATCCATGGTTGTAGAAAAACTGAATGAAGAACTTGAGCTCAAACTCTTCCATTTCTTCCAAGCTTGTCGACCAAATCGCCGCGCCCATCGGTAAGATGTAGTGCTGGCTGAAAAAGTCGGAAAATTGATTATCTCGTAGGAAACTGCCAAGGGTAACGTCTGGTGTGAATTCATTGCTTTCAAACTGAGCCTTACACAGCTTGTTGAACTTGAGAATGTCAGACACTAAAGACCAGAACTGAGGTTTGAAGATGTTGCTCCTCTGCGCGAATAACGAATTAATGCTGTGGCCGTTGTATTCAAACTTGGTCGTCGTGTTGTGGACGCTGAAGCTCATCTCAGTCGGTTGCCTTTCGACATCGAGTTGTTCTAGAAGCTGATTGAAATTCGGGTAGGTTCGATCGTTGAATACGATGAAACCTGTATCTATCGAAAACGCCGAGCCTTGATGTTCAATATCAACGGTCGCGGTGTGCCCCCCAACGTAATCATTCTTTTCGAATACTGTTACGTCGTGGTGCTTATCTAATATATGCGCGCAAGTGAGTCCAGAGATACCTGAACCAATAATGGCGATTTTCTTCATTGTTATACCATCCTTGAAGCGAGTTTTTGCCAAACTGGAGTTGGGAGCATTCTTAGTAGCTTCATCAACATGATGAATCGTCTTGGGAAATCGATTTCACTCTTTCCTTGAGCGATACCATTTACGATTCGCTGAGTTGCGGCCTCACTACTAATAATCATAGGCATAGAGAACGTATTTCGCTCGGTTAATGGCGTTTCAACAAAGCCAGGGTGCACAATTGAGACATGAATGTTGTGCGTTGCCAGATCAACCGAAAGTGTTCTGCCTAAGTAGGTGAGGGCTGCCTTTGAAGCGCCATAAGCCTCGGCTCTTGGCAAAGGTAAAAAGCTGGCGCTGGAGCTGACTAAAACCAAACGGCCGCCGGGCTTGATGTTTTTTAACCAAGCTTTAAGGGCGTAGCCAATTGAAATTAGGTTTATGTTGATGACGCGCTCGAATAGCTCGGCATCAAAATTCACTGGGTCGTCGATGTACTCACAATCACCCGCATTTAAAATCAGCAGATCGAGCGGCTTGTCTTGGTCGAGTTCTGGGAAGTTGTGGTAATCAGTCAAGTCGAAACAGAGCGGTGAAATTGATGAATGCGCGACGTCTGTCTCGTGCGAGTCAACTAAGGCTTGCAGCTTGTCTGAGTTGCGGCCACAAGCAATCACCTGATGCCCTTGCTGAGCGTAATCTTTAGCTAGGGATTGGCCGATACCAGAGGTCGCGCCTGTAATCATAATACGCATTATCGGCTCGCCCTCTTTTTGATGGATTTGATCGCGCAGCCCAGTACTGGAATGTGTTCGTACAACATAGAGCCGACGTCGAGGTAGTCTCTGTGGTAGACCACTTGACCGTCGAGCATCTTAAGGTGGCTGTGCCCTTGTACTTCGATTGGCTTTTGCCCATTTAATTGCTTGTGAGCAAACTGCATCGTCCAGTAAACGGAAGCTTCGTCGTTCGCTTCGAAAGTGTGTTCGATATGAAAGTAACAGCTGGTTACTTGGGTGTAGAGGTTCTCGAAGTAGTGCGTAAGCGCCGAAATACCGCTGACATGATGCAGCGGATCTTGGAATTCAATATCAGGGTGATAAACCGTCTTAAGCACGTCGAAATTGTCGGTTCCGAGTTCTCGATACATGTTGAGAAAGTTATCAAGCCATAGAGAGTTATCCATAATATTCACTCTAATTATTTGAAGAAGGCTAAGGCTCTCAATCGTGCTTCTTTATGCTCAACGATGGGTTGCCAGTATTCGCTGTCTATTCCGTTTTTAGCGATAAAGTCATGTGGGAAATGTACATGCTTATCTGGGATATTTTGCAGCTCTGGTATGTACTTACGAATAAAAATTCCTTTTGGATCAAACTTTTCACTCTGAGTGATTGGATTGAAAATTCGGAAGTAAGGTTGAGCATCACAGCCTGTACTTGAAGCCCACTGCCAGCCACCATTGTTGGCACTAAAGTCACCGTCGATAAGGTGTGACATAAAGAAACGTTCGCCCCAACGCCAGTCAATAAGCAGGTGCTTGGTTAGGAAGCTTGCCACCACCATTCTTAGCCTGTTGTGCATCCAGCCCGTTTCAACCAGTTGACGCATTGCTGCATCAACCAATGGATATCCTGTTTTTCCTTCGCACCAAGCTTTGAAGCTAGGATGATCGTGATACCAATCTAAACCATTGTATTTTTGCTGAAAGTTAGCGCCTTTAACCAGTTTAGGATGGTGAAACATCAAATGCTTATAAAAATCTCGCCAAATCAATTCGTTGAGCCAACAAAAGGCCGGTAATTGCGTATCAAATAACAGATCGGGTTGTTGCTGAATCAATTGAATCGCTAACCAACGTGGGCTCACTGCGCCAATTGCTAAATAAGGTGATAGCCCCGATGTTCCTTTAACTGAGGGAATATCTCTCAGGCGCGCATAGTCGTTGACTTTATTGCCTAAGAAATTGGGGATCACATTGCCCAATACATCTTGGCTTAATGGCCAGCGACTCGAATCAACACGCGGAAAATCGAAATCATAGTCAGCGGAGAGGGTTAAGGCTTGTAAGTCGTCAGGAAGCTGTGTTTGTGAACGTTCAGCTGACTCGACAGGAGCTGGACTGCAGATGATGCCTTTCACCTGAACTTCTTTTAACCAAGCGTTCTTAAAGGGCGTAAAGACTTTGAACATTTCGCCTTGTTTGTTGAGAACGCTACCGAGTGGCAGCATAACGTCACAATCGCTGATCTTGAGGTTTAGGCCGCTTGAAATCAGCTTTTTATCGCGAGCTTGTTCATCGACCTCTGGTTCAGAGTTAGCGTAGACGCACTTGGCATCAAGCTGCTGACATAGATCGATGAGTTGATTGGATTGGTCGTCAAAATCGGTCGCTTTTAGGTGAAGCAACGTTATCCCGAATTCAGCGAGCTGGGAATCGAGTTGTTTTAGATGACGATAGATAAAATCAGCTTTGATTGGCGCAAGGTGGTGCTGCTGCCACGTTTGAGGAGTTGAAATGAAAACGGCGATTGTTACGCCGTTTTCAACTGCCGAGACGAGCGCTGGGTTATCGAGAATCCGCAGGTCTCGTCGTATCCATAGTATGTCGCTCAATATCCGTATCTCAGTTTAAGTTCTTGAGGGTGCGGGTTTAGGTAAACCTGTGATTCTAGGTATTCGTTCGGGTATTCCATCAGGTAGTGATTGATCAGTGTCAGCGGCACTAACAGTGGGATAACACCTTCTCGAAAAGCTGCAATTTGGTTGGTCAACTCTTGTTTGTGGGCGCTACTCAGTTGTTTCTTAAAGTAACCCTGCAAATGATGCAGCGTATTGGCGTGACTGCCTCGATTCGCGTGATGTGACAATGCTGTCATCAAGCCCTCTATGTATTGAGCCGCCAATTCGTCGATTTCTAAGTCATTACCCGCTAGCAGTTTGCCTAAGCTTTTGTAACCCTCAACGTGGTGACACATGACGAGGTACTTGTGGGCGCTGTGGAACTGAATCAGTTTGTGTTTGGTCACACCTTCATCCACAAGATCGAGCCATTTTTGGTATGTGAATACTCGAGTCATGAAGTTTTCACGCAAAATGGGATCGTTAAGGCGACCGTTTTCTTCAACGGGGAGTAACGGGTTACCGTCCATAATTTGTTGGGTGAACATGCCTACGCCAGTCGATTCAGAGCCGCGACCATGGTGGTGGTACACCTTCACGCGCTCCATACCGCAGGTTGGGCTTTTTTGACACACAATAAAGCCAGCAATGTGTTGGTTTTTCTTTGAGTAGTTTTGACCGAACTCGATCAGTTCGTTGGTCACATCACCTGAGCCATCAGGGCGAGAAACATGGATGATGTCATCTAGCATTCTTGTTTGACGAATAGTTGGACGAGGGGTTGGAAGACCAACAGCCATCTCTGGGCAAACAGGTTCCAATTCCACGTAGTCTGCTAGGTCGTCTGTACAAAAACGAGAGCGTTTATGACCTGTGTCGAAACGTACTTTGTGTCCAGCAACACATGCACTGATACCGATTTTGATTTTCTTTTCCATTGGCCAACTCCTTTGCTCTTGCTCTGAGCTTTTTCTTATAGTTCAACATTGCTAATCGTACTTACAGAGCTGGGTGTATTTTTACTTTGACACCGTAGTTGTTTTTATTCAGATGTATTGACGATATACAAGATAGCTTCATGCCATCCTGTATATTTATAGCTTGCAACTGGGTTAATAGATATATTTTCCAAGTGGATTGAATAGCTGGCTCACACCTTTTGTGAAGTAAAGCGCATCACTTGAAACGGTTAAACAGACACAACCTTCTTTTGTTGCCGGTTGATGAGTGTGATTGCCATCCAACCAGATGAAGTCGCCTTTGTTGTAAACGCCCATTTCGTCTTCGAAACTGCCCTCTAGAAGAAGCGTGATCTCGAAGCCTTTGTGGGTGTGGCAAGGCACTTGTCCATCTTTGTCGATGTGCAACAAGCTGGTGTGGTGTGCTTCGTCAGCAAAATCGAGTCTTGCTCGTGAAATTTTGCCTAGGTTCATCCAGTCCTTTCTCGCTACTGAGTTTAGAGCGCGAGGGATTGTGAATGTCGTGTCAGCAACAGTTACTTTCTGAACCTCTGGAGTCACTTCAACAGACTGAGAAGTATCAGCTGTGATTTGCTCTATCGCGTCAAAATCAAAGTCCATGTCGTCCATTGAGAAGCTGTCTAGATCTTCATTTGAGAATACTGGCTCTGCGTCAAAAGCATTATTCGCTGCTACAGCTGTAAGCTGCTTTACTTGTTGTTGGCAGTGTTCACACAGCTCGACATGGCTAGAAACAATCAAAGAAACTGAATCAGCCAACGTGCCATCGACGAAGTCTTTCAAGATTGCCGCGTTTGGGTGATGTTTAATCATGGTCTTGTTCCCCCATGTGAACTTTTAATTTGGCTAAAGCGAGTCTCAGACGTGATTTCACTGTTCCAAGTGGGACGCCAAGTTGCTGAGCGAGTTGCTCTTGAGAGAGCTCTTGAAAGTAAACGCCTTTGACGATGGTTTTCTGAGCGAGAGGCAACTTTTCTATTTGAGTCATTACGTGTCGGCTCATCAAATGGTCACCGAATGGCAAATCTTCGCTTTGAGACTCGGCTACCATCGCATCGATTGGCCAGATATCGTCGGCTATCGTTTGTTCGGCTTTCGCTTTCACTTTGCGCAACATGTCGAATGCTGCATTACGCATTACCGTGTAGACCCAAGTGGTCGCAGCGCCTTTATCTACATTGTAGAGATGTGCTTTCTTCCAAACATTAGTCATCGTGTCTTGAACTAGCTCGTTTGCAGCAGCTTCGCCACCCAACTTACTGATACCAAAACGCTTGATCTTAGGAGCGAAGAACTTGAACAAACAGGTGAACGCCTGCTTGTCTCGGTCTGTACCAACCAACACCAGCCAGCTCGAGAGCTCTGTCGGTACTTTGTTGTCTGTAGGTACTTTGTTATCGGGAATAATGACATGCTCCTTGCCGTTCCCTGAACTTCTGCTTTCCACTTGCATAGTAACTAACCATCATGCGAATTTGATGTGCACTACGTGAAAGGAGAAAGTCGGGATCACTTTAATTTAAATTAATTTCTACTATACAAAATTATAGTGAAGAAAAGTGCTTATTGCCCCGTAATGATTTGATTCAAAAAAGGAACTAGAGACGGAAAACTGGCTGGCTCAGTAAATTCTGTTTTCTTTTCCAGTGGGATAGGCATCATTTCGAGCAATCGCGCACAGATCCATTGCGGGCTTTCGAAATCAGGGGTGGGGTAAAGGGTTCTTATTGAATCGTGGTCGCGAAACAGCTGAACCAAAAAAGCGGTAAACACGTTAGGCACTTTATATTCATGGGCTGGCCAGTGTGGCAACGAGCTGAACTTACTTTTAATCAGGTCATCATCGTCTCGAAACGACCCATGCAATTGCACCAGCTTTTCGCCTTCGACATCAATTTCTAAGATTTGGTCATCGGACATATTGAAGTCGACGATGGTCACCTTTGTTCCCCAAGAACTGAGATGATCAGAGTTAGAGTTATCTTGAGTGGCGATAATGAAACCATCGCCCTGCGCTGCGTGAGCAACCATCGCGAGATACTTTGGCTCAAAAATGCGCAGTCTTTGTCTGCCTCCCGGTAGAAGGAAGATGGGGAGAGGAAACACAGCGAGCTCCAGAGAAGACTCTACGGGTGTTTCTGGTTCGGCGTCTGTCCGCGTGGTCTTCCTAGGTGAATTCGGCACATAGTACTCCTTAGTTCAAATGTGATTTGAGAAGATATACGCGGGGAGGGTGGTGTTCGATCAATTCGCTTCGGCTTATGTTCGCAAAGGGATAGGTATTTTGTTGCACCTGTTCATAAATTCATTGTTTTTACCTTTTCTCATACGCGTCATTAGGTAATATATGTACAAATAGTAAGCGAATGGGTAGTCGCCAGACGATGCTTCTATCTGACGTTCTTCTATACCTAACATCGCATCAAAGGAATGGTCATGATTGTTATTTATGGTATCAAAGAGTGCTTAAATCCAATTAAGTTGCAGCTCTCTAATGTGTTGCAGCAGTGCTTAAACAGTGAAATGGGTTTACCCGATGACAAGCGAGCACATCGATTTGTGCCATTGGAACGAGATGACTTCTTTTACCCGGA
The DNA here is from genome assembly GCF_041467515.1 of Vibrio sp. 10N.247.311.12. Classification (NCBI taxonomy): domain Bacteria; kingdom Pseudomonadati; phylum Pseudomonadota; class Gammaproteobacteria; order Vibrionales; family Vibrionaceae; genus Vibrio; species Vibrio sp. 10N.247.311.12. Next base: position 22,481 of record NZ_JBFSUV010000004.1, on the reverse strand, counting down.
AGGAAGAACAGAAGCCTATACCGTCATTGAGATCAACATGATGGAAGGTCGAGCGGTAAACACCAAAAAGCGTCTAATCAAGAAGATCTTTTCTGAGATTGAAAAGCAGCTCTCTATCTCTCCGATTGATATTGAAATCACCATTAAAGAGCAGCCTTCACATTGTTGGGGTTTTCGAGGGATGACGGGCGATGAAGCACAAGATCTGAAGTACAAAGTGAACGTCTAGGGTTTAAGCTCTTAACTCTTAACTCTTAACTCTTAACACGTAAGACTTAAGCCAATCTATCGAGTGACGGCTTTGGAATTTGATGCCAAAGCCGTTTTCCTAGTTCTCGACACTAACCTTTAAGCATCTAAGCATCGTCACTCTTTTTTAAATACTGATGCCAATTTTCATTGATCACGTCAAAGTGCTCAACGCAGAACTCTTTTCTGTCTTTCAAATAGTCGTTTTCCACTTCATCGAGCAAGTTCTTATAGGCATCGGGATCGCTGCCATACACCAAGCATAACGTGGAGAAGTAACGCTGCAGGTCGAAACTGTGCTCATCGATGTATTCCCCCAAGTCGTAATACTCTGGGCGGTCTTCTGACTCGAAAGCGAACATGTCTGCAGCGCTGATAGCAGCGTCGGCCCCATGCTCTACGTAGTTAAGCAGTAGCACGGTTGCTAGGTTATCAACCGCATCTTCTTCTTTACCCAATATGGCAATGTTCTGATCTTCGATATACGCATGCCCAGTCTCGTGTAGCAGGGTGTGCAGCAAGGTATCAATAGCGCCGGTTTGCGCAGATTTCCCATACTCTTTTTCGTATTGGTTCTTCTCAAAGTAATTGAGTGACTCAGCGTAAAAACTGTAAGGGATCAGTACTTGATGGGTTTGTGGATCGTAGAGTGGTCCTTCTTCCCCGCCATATTGAATGGTTAATGGCTTCTCAAACATGAAGAGTTGGTTTGATAGGTCGACCACGGTGTCATTAACGCCACTGCTTTGAATCTCTCGTTTGAGCTGCTCTTCTTCGGTATTTTGCGGTGTAGAGTACTCGACGATTAGGTTACTTTGGGTGGCTTGTTCACTAGATGCATAAGTTGTGGCAAACATTGCACTCAGGGCTAGGCTGCAGGTCAATGTTCGTTTCAATAATGTCATCGGCTATCCTTGTGATTACGTTGCGATTCAGAGTCGTGCTGGGGGTAACAACTCCAAGCTGTGTACCCTGATTTAGTTATTGCGTTAGAGTATAAGTTTAGACGGAATTTTGATGCATCGAGGACTGCAATTTTTGAAGTAGGCGCTATCCTATCAATGAATAATCCGCTTAGAGGTTCGCCACAAAGAATAAGTAAGCTGAATGAGCGGTGTCGATGTGATTCGTTTCTATTGGTAATTAACAGATAAATTTCGGTTCAACACAACCCTTGTGCTATACTCCGCGCCCCAATCCGAATTGGCTTGTTTAATCTTAGGAAATTATTATGAGTGTTAAAAACGAACTTCAACAAATTAACAACCGTCTAGACAAGTGTCGCCACAAGTTAGATGCTGCTAAAACTCGTAATGATCGTCCTGTTGTTCGTCAGTTCGAGGAAGAGATTAAGAAGCTAACTAAGAAAATTGCCCAGCTTAAACACAAAGAAAGCTATGATGTGAACCAAGAGCGTAAGTCTCTGGTTGATATGCCATTTAGCCGTGAGATCACTAAGGCTGAGCAAGCGGATATGGGTAAACTTAAAAAGTCTGTTAAAGGACTCGTAATTGTTCACCCAATGACGAAGATCGGTAAAGAACTTCGCATTGAGGTTATGACTGGTTACGCACCGAAAAAATTCTAATTACCAGCGATGGTGATGAAAGAGGAGCTAGAAATAGCTCCTTTTTGCTTTTTTAGGTATTAAGAAAGCAGAGTCAGCGGCATAGATACTCACGCCGTTTTCAACTTTTAGGAGGTGATTGTTGTCACAAATCCTTTTATCTCCTATAAAAGTTAACGTGCTACTAACATGGTACTAAGCGATCGCAGTAATGTGTTCGCTTTTCGAATCCACACTTTCTCTCCAGTTTGTATAAATATAGGTAGAGCAGCACAAATAATTACAGATAAAACTAGACTCATTAGGGAAGATGAGAACGTAAAAAAATAGAGGTTATATGAATCAATTAATTTCAATTGGACCACTAGAATCCTTCCTAATCGCGATTAGTGTTTTGTTTCTAGGTCATTTCGTCAATGCAAAGCTTCCGATTCTCAAAAAGTACAACATTCCAGAGCCCATTGTCGGCGGCTTGATTGTCGCTTTTGCTATTACAGCCCTGCACTTTAACGGCCTTGATCTTGAGTTTTCCTTGCCCCTGCAGAACACGTTTATGTTGATGTTCTTTGCAACGGTCGGTCTTGCGGCGAACTACACGCAGCTGATAAAAGGTGGTGCTAAGGTATTCCTATTCTTAGGGGTAGCGTCGGTTTACATCATTATCCAAAACGGTGTAGGCGTAACCTTAGCTACGGCACTAGGCCTTGAACCCTTGATGGGTTTGATTGCTGGCTCTATCACCCTTTCGGGCGGTCACGGCACAGGCGCGGCTTGGTCTCAAACTTTTGCAGACACGTTTGGCATTGCAAATACGCTAGAAATCGCGATGGCTTCAGCGACCTTTGGTTTGATCATCGGTGGTATTATCGGTAGCCCAGTGGCGCAAAAGCTGATTGATAAAAACCAGCTTGAATCTGAGTACGGCACTGGCACGCAAACACATGAACGCTTCCCTGAACTTGTTACTTACAACGAGTATGAAGAAGACAAAGTGACGGCGAAGAAGGTGATTGAAGTGTTGTTCATCCTTCTTATCTGTATCACGGGTGCGAAGTACCTAGAGCAGTGGGTGGCGACTTTTGAAATTTCTTGGTTGATGATTCCTGACTTCGTTTACGCGTTGTTTATCGGTGTGTTCATCACTAACGTGTTTGAAGTGACTAAGCTGCATAAGACTGACAGCGAAACGGTCGATATTCTTGGTACGGTGTCATTGTCACTGTTCCTAGCAATGGCGCTAATGAGCCTTAAGCTTTGGAACATATTTGACCTTGCGATTCCGTTCTTGGTTATCCTGGCGGTTCAGGCGGTTGTGTTAGGTATCTTCTCTTACTTTGTGACGTTCAAAGTAATGGGTTCTAACTACGACGCAGCGGTTATGGCAGGTGGTCACTGTGGTTTCGGCCTAGGTGCAACACCAACAGCGGTAATGAACATGGGCTCTTTGGTGAACCGTTTTGGTCCTTCACCACAGGCGTTCATGGTGGTGCCAATTGTTGGTGCCTTCTTTATCGATATCGTTAACCTGATTATCCTTCAGGGTTACATCTCGTTTATCGGTTAATGTTCGCCTTTACTTAAACGCAATGTGCTTATCGCACTAAGATGAATACAAGAAAGCCAGTCTGTTGACTGGCTTTTTTTGTTCTTGTTTATCGAGGTTTTCTTGCCTGATACCCCTGCGGTTAGGGCTCTGTCACATCAGCACGCCCTAAAGTGTTGTAACGACTTCATCAAGAGTTAGGCGCGCTTTTGGTTTGCCGTAGTTGTAGTCTTCGCCGTCTTTGTGGTAGCCGATAGCTAGAGCTACATCAACAACGTGACCTTCTAGTTCGTCAGCAAACTCTTCGCTGATCATAGCTGCATCTACACCTTCCATAGGTGTTGAAGCGATACCTAGACGAGCTAGTGTGTGCAGTGTGTTACCTAGTGCGATGTAAACTTGAGACTTAGTCCAGTTACCGTTGAAACCTGTTTCGTCTGTGTTCATTTCTGCGAATGCGTAAGCACCTAAGAATTGCTCGTACATTTCAGCTGGTAAGTGACCAGAGCTTACTTCTGTATCAGCACGCTTCGCGAATTTCTCTTTAGTGTACTTAGGATCGTGAGCAAACAGGATCGTGTGTGACGCTTCTTTCGCATGTGGTTGGTTAAACTGGAACATGTTTTCGAAAGTATTGTGGAAGCGTTGTTTTGCTGCGTCACTCTCAATGATGATGAATTTCCAAGGCTGAGAGTTGATAGAAGAAGCTGACAAGCGAAGTGCTTCTTTGATTACTTCCATGTCTTCCGCAGAGATGCGCTTTTCTGCATCGTATTTTTTAGCTGTGTAACGAGTGTTTAGATCAGTAATGATTGGATGAGTCATGTTGAATCCTAATATCTATCAATAATAAATGTTGTAGGGTTTTATGTTCAGTTACGTCAACAATAAACGGATAACCAATTTAAACGAATCTCAATAGATTGAACGTCTAAATAGTTATCGAACATGCCCCAATAAATCGAGTATCTGCGGTAGCTCAAGTCGATGGGTGTAAGATAATAGAAGAATGACTCGGGAAAAATAGCGAACATATCAAATCACTATGGTTAATAATGTCCATAATGATTCAATAAGTGTGATCTTAATGGAGGTGGAATCTCTAGATTCAGTAGCTTAGTACGCTTTGATACCATATTGGCGCAATAATGGCGGAAGTACGCTGTCTAGGTTGGGGATATCTTCTGGCGTGATTTCGATTAAACCAAAACCATGCTCTTCATAGATTTTTCTCGTAGCTTCACGTTTATTTTCGGCGATTGGCGCAGAATCAGTTCCCCAGAACTGGATGTATACTTTGCCACTTGGTAGATAAAAATCGCTGATCACTTCTTTTGATATCGGAAGCGGACGCTCGTACGCATGGACCACTCCTGCCATATAAAGCCAGTTATCAATGATCAGCTCTCCCTTTGATCGAACATAATGCCCGTCTAAGCTTCGGTGCTTCGCCTCAAATTTCTGACGAAAACTGGAGAATGACACATCGGTCGAGTGGCTTTCAGCATCATGCCCTAGGAATTCAACAACAGACTGCTTTAAACGTTTATTGCGAACCAATGAGTCGTGCCATACCACGAATAAGTTTTGAGTCGCTTTGTCTTCTCTTTGTTCACCTCCGGCTTTTAAGCCTGTAGAGGTGACATGCCAACCGTCTTCTTCTTTTGTTATCCAACCAAGCTCGTTGAGCAGTAAGTTGATTTTCTTTGCGCTGAGTTGAAAGGCACTGCCAAGCTGGGTGGCGGTGAGTGTTTTTCCTGAGAATGAGTCCAAATCGATAAGCAGTTTCTCTGGCCAGACAATAAAGACACCAAACTTCTTGTGTTCGACATATTCCCCACCAAAGCTTTCTCCCCGTTCTGTGAGAATCCAACGCTCTTGTGAACGCACTATATAGCCCGCTGTTTTTAGATCGCTAAATAAAGCTTTAGCTTCTATGCCTTTTTGTTTAGCGAGTGCGGATGTGGAAATTTTGTCTGACATAGTCTTTTCTCAAATAGCGGAGTGATCAGCTGATGGGTGTTGGATATATATATGATGCGATAGCGTTGGTAAATACCATATCACATCTATCAATGCTAACTGCAGTTCAGTGGTCTATGTTTTTAGTAGAGCGTTAGGTCTCGTTTTGTATGTTTAGCAAAATGTAGCTCAACCTGTAATTAAATTACAGGTATCTCGATTTTGCTCATCTGGGTGCATATTTTATATACGTGACACGATGTTCTTTTATACGGTTTATATAGATCTTAGATGCTATATTTTATTAAATGTGATTCTGATCACTATTTATTTTTAAGTATTACAAAATAAAGTGTGATCTAGATCTTGTGTTAATGATATTTATTCTCATTAATTTGGCTTTGTAATTTAAATTCATGGTGTTTTTGTGATCTAAAGTGCTCTTGTTAACCCTAAAGTGTTTTTCGTGTGTGATGGTTGTCACGAAAGTTGGGCTAAGGTGCATTTTGGAAATGTTGTGATACATTTTAATCGACTTTTGAGTACACACTTTCGGTCATTTGACCAACCAATACATTACGGGGTTCTACCTATGTTATCACCAGAAGCAAAGATTAAGGTTCAAAACTTTGGTCGTTTCTTATCCAATATGGTAATGCCAAACATCGGCGCATTTATTGCGTGGGGTTTCATTACTGCACTATTCATCCCAACCGGTTGGTGGCCTAACGAAACGTTAGCATCAATGGTTGGCCCTATGATTACATACCTATTGCCACTATTGATTGGTTACACCGGTGGTAAAATGGTTGGTGGTGACCGCGGTGCGGTAGTGGGTGCCATCACGACAATGGGTGTTATCGTTGGTACTGATATCCCAATGTTCATGGGTGCAATGATTGTGGGTCCACTAGGTGGTATCGCAATTAAAAAATTCGATGAAGCTGTTCACGGTAAAGTGAAGAGTGGTTTCGAAATGCTAGTGAATAACTTCTCTGCGGGTATCATCGGCATGATCTGTGCGATCGTCGCGTTCATCGTGATTGGTCCTGCGGTTAAGATTCTATCTGGCGGACTTGCTGCTGGCGTAAACGCAATGGTAGAAGCAGGTGCATTACCTCTAGCATCTATTTTTGTTGAACCTGCGAAAATTCTATTCCTAAATAACGCAATCAACCACGGTATCTTCTCTCCACTAGGTATCCAGCAATCTGAAGAGATTGGTCGTTCAATCTTCTTCTTAATCGAAGCAAACCCAGGTCCTGGTTTTGGTCTTCTACTTGCTTACATGGTGTTTGGTAAAGGTAGCGCGAAGCAATCTGCTGCTGGTGCATCTATCATCCACTTCCTAGGTGGTATCCACGAAATTTACTTCCCTTACGTTCTAATGAACCCACGTCTAATTCTTGCGGTAATCGCAGGTGGTATGGCGGGTGTATTCACTAACGTAGTGTTCGATTCTGGCCTTATCTCTCCAGCATCTCCAGGTTCTATCTTCGCAGTCTTACTGATGACGCCAAAAGGCTCTTACATCGGCGTGATTCTATCGGTTATCGCAGCAACGGCAGTATCGTTTGTTGTAGCGTCAATCCTTCTTAAAACATCAGCGCAAGATGATGAGGAAGATTCACTAGAGAAAGCTTCTGCACAAATGAAAGACATGAAAGCGTCTTCTAAAGGTGCAGCATCAGAAGCAAACGTAAACCTAGCGGATGTAAAAGCAGTTTATGTAGCGTGTGATGCGGGTATGGGTTCAAGTGCAATGGGTGCGGGTCTACTACGTAAGAAAGTAGCAACAGCTGGCCTAGACATTGAAGTGACCAACTACGCAATCAACAACCTACCGGCTGATTCGCAAATCGTTATTACGCATAAAGACCTAACAGACCGTGCTCGTAGCACTGTGCCAGGTGCGATGCATATGTCTCTAAGCAACTTCCTAGACGGCGGCGTATACGACCAACTAGTTGCTGAGCTTGTCGATGCTCAAAGTGGTGAAGCGAAAGTAGAAGCTCCGGCGCCTGCTGCAGCTGCAGCACAAGAAGGCAACAAGCTTGCACTGACAGACGACAGCATCTTCCTTGGCCTAAAAGCGACTCAGAAAGAAGACGCAATCAAGTTTGCTGGCGAACAATTAGTAAAACTTGGCAACGTATCACCGGAATACGTAGACGGCATGTTTGCTCGTGAAGAGCTTGTGTCTACTTACCTAGGTGAGTCTATCGCTGTGCCACACGGCACAATCGAAGCGAAACAATATGTACAAAAAACCGGCATTGTTTTCTGTCAGTACCCTGAAGGTATTCAGTGGGGCGAAGATGAAGATGATATCGCGAAGATGGTTATCGGTATTGCCGCACAAGGCGATGAGCACAACATGGTGCTGATGGCTATTACCAATTCACTCGATGATGAAGAAGCTGTGGAATGCTTACAGAACACAACAAACCCTGCTGATGTTCTACGTATTCTCAACGGAAACTAAAAAGCTCTAGTCAAGCTCCTGAGTGAAGGAGGCCAGTATCCCCCTACTGGCCTCATTTCGGTCTTAATCTTTCTTACAAGATTCAGTCTGAATAGCTTACTGCTTAATGCCTAGGGCACGTCGTCAAGGCATGTTGTTGAGCCGTTAGCTATCTAGATTCAAATATTTATAAGGTCAAAATTATGAAAGCGTTACATTTTGGTGCAGGTAATATCGGTCGTGGTTTCATTGGTAAGCTTCTTTCTGATGCAGGTATGAAGGTTACGTTTGCTGACGTAAATGAAACGGTTGTAAATGCGTTAATTGAACGCCAAGAATACCCAGTTAAGATTGTTGGCGAAGAGTGTGTTGTAGAAGTGGTTAAGAACGTGACAGCAGTAAACTCAGCGACAAGCGCTGTAGTAGATTGCATCGCTGAGTCTGATCTTGTGACGACAGCCGTTGGCCCTACTGTTCTTAAAATCATCTCTAAATCTATCGCTCAAGGCATTGAAAAGCGTGCAGCAGCAAACAACACGGCACCAATGAACATTATCGCGGCAGAGAACATGGTTCGCGGTACTAGCCAATTAAAAGCAGCAGTGTTAGAGCACCTTTCTGATGAAATGAAAGCCTTCACTGAAGAGCACATTGGCTTTGTTGATTCAGCGGTCGACCGTATTGTGCCACCGGCAGAAGCGGGCGAAACAGACCCTCTAGCCGTAACCGTTGAAACGTTCAGCGAGTGGATCGTAGATCAAACACAATTTAAGGGTGAGATTCCAAACATCCCAGGTATGGAATGCACTGACAACCTAATGGCTTTCGTTGAGCGTAAACTGTTCACGCTCAATACAGGTCACTTGGTAACGGCATACCTTGGTGTACTTGCGGGTCATGAGACAATCAAAGACTCTATCGAAGATGACGTAATCCGAGCTGAAGTAACAGCAACGATGGAAGAGAGTGGTGCGGTTCTAATTAAGCGTTACGGTTTTGATCCAGAAGCTCACGCTGCCTACATCCAAAAGATTCTTGGTCGTTTTGCTAACCCGTTCCTACGTGATGAAGTAGACCGTGTTGGCCGTCAGCCAATTCGTAAACTGAGCCCACAAGACCGCCTAGTTAAGCCTCTGAATGGCACATTAGAGTACGGCCTACCGAATGTTCACTTAGTAAAAGCAATCGCAGCTGCGTTCCATTACAAGAATGAAGACGACCCACAAGCGGTTGAACTTCAAGCAATGTTCGCAGAAAAAGGGTTTGCTGAGACATTAGCGCATTATTCTGAGCTGAATAGTGACTCAGAAGTTGTTAAACTAGCGGAAGAAGCTTATCTAGCATTGAAATGATAAACCATCAAAGTGCCACACCAGTGGCACTTTCTTATTGTCGAGCCGTTATGCCAATACAAACTAGCCACGAAACTGAATTACTCGAAGCCCTATCTGAAGCTGAGAGCGCTAGCGCCTGTCTAATGGCGGCTTACGATGCATTGGACGACACGGTAGATGCCGTATTAAAAAACATTTTCAAGAAAGACGACACGGCAATTAAATTTGTTGTTGAACCACTTCTCAACAGTGGCGGTCCGTTGGGCGAGATTATGATCCGCGCTAAGCTGCTATTAGGGCTTGGTGTGATCAGTAAAGAGCTCTACGATGATTTAGAGATTTTCGTTACCTTGAAAGAGTGGGCGAAAATACAAGGTGAAGACACCAGCTTTACAGAAGTTGATGTGATATTTGAGCTCAACAAGGTGCACGCGATTCAGCGTATTATGCCTATCGAATATGACGCGGAGATGGTGGAAACGATGTCTGGCCCAATGCTTGAAATGTTCTTGGGGCGACATAATCAAAAGGTGAAGTCGACGATCGTATTAGCTATCACTGACATTATCACTACCCTATGCCGAGATAACGCGCTGAGCTCTTAGCTCTAGTTTGCAGCTCTGCTTATCTTGTTTCACATCCTACATAACTTGTAGCTGTTCGTTCGTTTCAATACAAAGATTAAAATGATGGCGGTTTCTCTCGTTGGAGAAATCGCTTTGTTGTTTTTGTGCTTCTAAAAAATATCCGAAATATCTTCCCATTAAATACAAAAGCAGCAGGCACAAAAAAAGCCACATTCAGTGGCTTTTTCTATTCAAGACGCTCTCTTTATAAAAACGCCCTGCTATTCAAGACTATAGGAATTATAGGTCTTGGATGTTCTCAGCTTCTAGCTCTTGGAAGTAGCGTAGAGTCTTAACTTTTAGCTCTTGTTGAGCTGGCTCATCAGCAACGATGATAGCTTTACGGTGCATCTGTAGAGCTGTAACAGTCCACATGTGGTTTACAGAACCTTCGATAGCCATTTGAAGCGCTTGAGCTTTGTTGTGGCCTAGAGAAAGGATCATCACTTCTTCTGCATCTAGAAGAGTCGCAACACCGATAGTTAGTGCGTATTTAGGAACTTGGTTGATGTCGCCATCGAAGAAACGAGAGTTCGCGATACGAGTGTCTTCAGTCAACGTTTTGATACGAGTGCGTGAAGATAGAGAAGAACCTGGTTCGTTGAATGCGATGTGACCGTCGATGCCTACGCCGCCCATGAACAGGTTGATTTTGCCGTATGAACGGATTTTCTCTTCGTATGCTGCACAGTGAGCATTGATATCTTCAGCTTTGCCGTCTAGCAGGTTGATGTTTTCTGCTTGGATATCAACGTGGTTGAAGAAGTTCTCGTGCATGAATGTGCGGTAAGACTCTGGGTGGTTAGGGTCGATGCCAACGTACTCATCCATGTTGAATGTTACAACGTGCTTGAAGCTAACTTCGCCAGCTTTGTAAAGTTCAATTAGCTCAGCGTAAGTAGTTAGAGGTGTGCTACCAGTAGGAAGACCTAGTACAAATGGACGCTCAGCCGTTGGAGCGAACTTGTTGATTGAATCTGCGATATGACGAGCAGCCCATTTACCTACTTTAGCTTTGTTGCTTAATGGAATAAGTCTCATTGATTTTGCCCCTAGAAATAAAATTTTATAGTGTTCTGAAACATTAATTCGCATTATAAAATAAGTTATCCAGTTCCGCTATTGTTTTAGGTCAAGTTTTTGCTTTTTTCGTCGTAACTGTGACTGGAACTCTCAAAATTGCACAATTATTGTATGGATATTTGGTGGCGTTAAACAAGATTAATACGTTTGTCATATACAGCAATGTTGATCTAATTCAGCACCTGAAAGGGTTGGTGTGTTTCTATGCCTTGATACGATTATTGCAATAATGGCATCGCTCGAACCATTGACGAATTTTGGTGCATTAACGTGTTTCGAGTATAAACAAGCGTTGAGCGTATAGTTGAAACTAGAAAAATAATGATGGCAATGGAGCGCTATCGTGATAAAAGACAGGGGCAGGATGAAGAACGATGAATCTCAGTGGGATGAATACCCATAAGATTGAACGAGAGCGGTGTTTTAGTCACGCTATCGCTATGAATTGTATATAAATATTGGTAAAAATGGATAGGTTGGCTAAACTTACCAATTACAAAGAAGATGTGTGTTTGAAGGCAAAAAAAAGCCCAAAGTGATGAGGTATCACTTTGAGCGATTTTACTAATCTTCTAACACTAACTCACTTTCGTATTCTTCCCTAGATACGTCGCCGCGTTTGCAGCCGTTTAGGGTGTGAAAGCGACGGCGTCCACGAGCCAGTTGAATGTACTTCAACCAAACACGCTCTAACTTGGACTTTGCCTTATGAGGGTGAGACAACACTTTAATGAAGTGTTTTTCTTCTGCATTGATTGGTGCTAGTTCACCAGTTTCAAGTGCAAGCATAGTGTCACCAAACAAGGTTAGGATTTCCTCTTCTGAAAGAGTAAAATCACCCGACTTAGCGAACCCTCTCGGGAATTTAATGGTGTCATAAAAACGTTTTTTTCCGTGTCGGAATTCGGTCTCAGACATATCAGCCTCAGTAATGTGGTTAGATAGAAATTAGTGTTTATTGCTCACGCGAAAATATTGTTAAAAGGCTAAAATAGGAAACAAAATGTTTTTGCCTTTACGATAAACAATCCTAGATCGGCTAGTTAGCAGATTTATTACAGAGATGTATTTGATGGATGTGAAAGTATTTAGAACCTTTCTTGAGGTTGCAAGGGTGCGCCATTTTGGGCGTGCAGCTGAAAACTTGTATTTAACACAAGCGGCGGTGAGTGCGCGGATCAAACAGCTTGAAGGCTATTTTGATACTCAGCTCTTCATTCGTGACCGCAATAACATCAAACTCACATCTTCCGGTGAACGTTTGATTGGTTATGCCGAAGTGATGGTGTCCACCCTACAACAAGCCAAATTTGAGCTGTCGTTAGAGAGTGGTAAAGCCTTGCAGTTAACGCTGGGCGGCACGCCGAATATTTGGGATGCGTATCTGCAAAACTGTTTAAGTGTGGTAACCGACTCTTTTGGTGGTTACGGCTTTATGGCAGAGGTGATGGGGCGCGAGCAACTGAACCGTAATTTGTTAGAACGAACCTTAGATATGGCTTTCGCGTTCGATCAGATCAAAGCAGAAGAGCTGAACTGTAAAAAAGTCGCTGACTTGGTTTTGGTGTTGGTATCAACGCAGCAAGATGATCTGGAATCTGTATTTCAACATAAGTATGTTTATGTGGATTGGGGAACGCGCTTTGGTTCTGAACACGCAGAACGTCACCCTAAAGTGCCAGCACCGTACCTACGTACCTCTACAGCCCGTATCGCCCTCGACTTCATTTTAGAGAAAGGCGGCAGTGCGTATCTTCCGGTGTCTCTAGTCGAACCTTTTATCGATTCGGGTCAGCTGCACAAGGTGAAAGGGGTTGAAGACTGGTATCTCCCAATTTATCTGAGCTACCGTAAAAGCAGTACCTCGGTTGATGCGATCATGCAGGTTGAGAAGTTGGTTAATGAGATTGACCCATCGACGGCTTACACATTGCAGCAAGCCGCTGAACAAGCACCTGAGTAACGGCATTCGCGGTAAGCAGTGGCTTTGCTGATTAGATTCAATAAAAAATGGCTCCCAACTAATTGTATAGTTGGGAGCCATTTTTGTTTTAAACCAGAAATGTACTTCTTTTCGGAACTAGAGATCGTTTCTAATTCCATAAATATCGTTTAAGCCTGGTATGTGTAGCCTTTATTAAAAGCCCTATAGGTTCATTAGATTCTCAATAGACTCTTCAAGAGAGTGTGACATGTACGAATGGATTTGATTGCCATCCGTTGCGTCAATCTCGATCATAGAAATCCCGTTGTCCGCTTTGTCTTCAAGAAAGCTTAGAGACTGCTCGACTGATTGACTGGTGAGAACCTGTTGATTTGATAAAACAATACGACATGTGTGTAGAACCATAGCCTTTTCCTTTTTATATTCGATAGGTCTCTGCATCTTGGCGTGCTAAGTACCGATCGTTGACGTTGTGAGAAGAATGTCCTCTCTAGGTTAAATTTAGTCGAATTGAATAAAATTAAAACCCTTTTTTGTGATTTATCTGACCTTCGCTTCCGAAAGTGGCTAGCGACAATGGTGGTTCACGGTAAACTTTTAGGTATCGGATCAAACGCTATGGTAAGTGGGAAGAGTACGGCATGTCGAAAAAGATCAATCACAACAGCAGCTTAACCAGTGAGCAGTGCCATTTGGCTCGATATGCACGAGATGCTCGCTTTGATGGGATGTTTTTTACAGCGGTGAAAACGACAGGAATTTTTTGTCGCCCGATTTGCCCAGCCACACCACCCAAAGAAGAAAACGTCGAATATTTTTCCCATCAAGCTCAAGCATTGAAAGCGGGATATCGTCCTTGTTTACGTTGTCGACCAGACAGCGCACCTTTTTCGCCGGCTTGGAAGGGCGTCGAAACCACTTTCTTACGTGCGATGCAGTTGATTGATAATGGCGCTCTGAATTCAGGATCTATCGTCGACCTTGCAACGCGGTTAGGTATTTCAGATCGTTATTTACGAACCTTATTCGACAATTACATCGGCGTGTCACCCAAGCAATATAGTCTGTACAGTCAATTGATGTTTGCCAAGCAGTTGCTGCACACCAGTAGCATGAGCATTACTGATGTCGGCTTTGCTAGTGGCTTCAATAGTACGCGCCGTTTTAATGATGCCTTTCAAAAAGAGCTGCAGCTTTCGCCAAGCCAAATTAGGCGAGCGAAGCCAAGTGACACTCAGAGTAATCATATTCAGCTTGGTTTTCATGGACCCTTAGATTGGAACCACTTGTTGAGGTTTTATCGACGAAGAATGATTGAGGGCTTAGAAGGCGTTGGCGAAGATTATTATAAGCGCACGGTAAATGTGAACGGGTCAAAGGGTTGGTTCAAGGCGACTTTAGCCAAAGATAACCGCTTGGATATTGAATTCGAGTTGGATGATATAAGCCAATTAAGAAGCTTGATTGCGAATATCCGCCGTATGTTTGATCTTGATGTCGATATTGCCAAGGTTGAGACGTTCTTTACGACTATCGATCCTAACTTGGTGGCTAAGAGTGGTATCCGTATTCCTGGCGTGTGGAGTGCTTGGGAGGCAGGCGTGAGAGCGATTCTAGGACAGCAAGTTTCGGTAACCGCGGCGATTGGTCAGCTTAACTTATTGGTCAAAGAGCTTTCTGATGAACATGAGAAAGCCAGCTTCCCAACACCAAAACAGATAGCGGACGCTGATGTTAGCTTCTTGAGAATGCCGGGAAGCCGCAAAGAGACCCTAAAGCGTTTTGCCGAATACATGGTCGACAATGAAGCTGAGCATCCTTCCAAATGGATTGAGCTAAAAGGGATTGGGCCTTGGACTATTCAATATGCACTGCTTCGCGGGTTAAGCGAACCTAATCATCTGTTGGTTGGTGACTTGGTGGTGAAGAAGTTTATTGAGCATCGCCCCGCCATCAACACGGAGAGTGTTTCGCCTTGGGGTAGTTACGCCACGTTCCACTGTTGGAATCAGTCTTAATCGGAATACTAAGCTAGGAGATATCATGGACAACCGTTTTACTTACTATGAGAGCCCATTGGGAACCGTGACGTTACAGGCGAACGATGAAGGCTTGCTCGGCCTTTGGTTCGAGACACATACCACCAAGCCGGAACCGTTGGGGGTTCAAGATGATAGCTTTCCGATCTTTGCATTGGCTATCGAGCAGCTTAATCGCTATTTCTCGGGCGAAGCTATTCAGTTTTCTGTGCCGATTGCAGCCAAGGGCACGCCATTTCAGCAGTCGGTTTGGCAGGCGCTGACGACCATTCCTTATGGAGAGACTTGGAGCTATGCACAACTGGCCGATGCGATAGGCAATCCGAAAGCCGTTCGTGCTGTGGGTTTGGCGAATGGCAAAAATCCGGTTTCAGTGATTGTGCCGTGTCACCGTGTGATTGGTAAAAACGGCAAACTGACGGGTTATGCAGGTGGCGTAGAACGTAAACAGCACTTATTGGTGATAGAGGGAAGAGAGCAAGACTAGCAAGCGATTTAGCCATGAGCCTGTCGAGATGCTGGCTGAATATCTCGTACTACTTAATGGTGAAGGCGAGTGGTTCTTAAAATATGACTTTGCATTAAAATCAACGCTTTCTGGGAAATATCGATTTGGTTGCATATTCTTTGACTATGTTCTCTAGGCAAGGATGCCCAAATGAATAGATTCCCCTTACTAATATCTGGCTGCAGCTCTGCATTATTGCTGACAGGTTGTTTAACTGATACCAGCCGACCTTTCGAGGTTCCACAGCTTGCTCTGTTCAAAGGTATGTATGAGAACGCAGATAATGACAGTTATCTACTTTTTGAATCCGGGCAAGTGACTTATCAAACAACGGATAATTCCGTGACTCGAACCTATCGTGTTGATGATGACTTGATCACCATTGAATTCAATTCTGGAAGCAGCCGAACTGACTCTAGACTAGTGATGCGCATTCAACAGAAGGGCGAGATGCTAACTTGCAACCAATGTCCAGCGATACAATTGAGTAACGTCTGGACACTTGTAGATAAGCCTGTGAAAGACAGTTCGAACTAGAAAAGATCTCCGAATTAGAAAAGATCGCCATTAAGCCATAGGTGTGCAGCGATACTGACGGCATAGCCAATCATGATCACTGGCATCCATTTCAAGTGGCCAAAGAAGGTGTATTTGCCATGCGCCGCGCCCATTAACGCCACACCTGCCGCACTACCAATAGATAACAAGCTGCCGCCAACGCCTGCGGTTAAGGTGATCAGTAGCCAGTTACCCATCGACATTTGAGGTTCCATCGATAACACGGCAAACATCACCGGAATGTTATCGACAATCGCAGATAAGATCCCCACCATGATGTTGGCCCAAATTGGATCCCATTGGCTATACATCACGCCAGAGGCAAGCTCCAAGTATCCCAGTAGACTCAAGCCACCTACACACATTACCACGCCGTAGAAGAACAGCAGAGTGTCCCATTCGGCATGGGACACTCTTCGAAATACATCAAAGGGCACGACTGAACCTAATCTCTTAAGCGCGCCTTCGTCTTTGTTAGCAATCGCCACCGCTTTTTTCTTAGCTAGCGAATTGGGCAAGGTCTGGCGTAGGTAATACCCAAAGAACTGGAGGTAGGCGAGCCCCATCATCATGCCCATTACAGGAGGGAAGTGAAGCACGGCGTGGAAAGCGACCGCGGTACCGATTGTCATGATGAACAAGAAGACGATTCGCCTTGCGCCACGTTTTAACTCGATGTGTTGGTGCACAGTATCGGGCTGAGTGATTGGAACAAAGTAAGACATGATCAGTGCTGGAACCAAGTAGTTCATCACTGAAGGAATAAATAACGGAATGAATTCGGTAAAACTGACATGTCCAGCCTGCCAAACCATTAGTGTCGTGATATCCCCAAACGGACTGAATGCGCCGCCGGCATTGGCAGCTATCACGATATTCACACACGCGAGGTTAACGAATTTTGGATTAGAGCCTGCGACCTTAAGAACCACAGCACACATCAATAGAGCCGTGGTGAGGTTATCGGCAATGGGGGAAATGAAGAATGCAAGAATACCTGTTAACCAAAATAGAGACCGGAAATTGAACCCTTTGCCTACCATCCACGCTTGCAATGCATCAAATAACCTCCTCTCTTCCATGGCACTGATGTACGTCATGGCCACGAGTAGGAACAGCAGTAGTTCAGCGTATTCTAGTAAGTTATGTTCAAGGGCTTGTTTGGCCACTTCGACAAGGTTGTGTTCTTGGTAAGTGAAACCAATGATAATCCAGATTAAGCCAGCTGCCAGTAACACGGGCTTTGACTTTCTGAGCTTTAGGTATTCTTCCATCATCACCACAATGTAGGCGACAACGAAAATGGTCAGGGATAGGTAGCCAGCGAATGAGTTGGTGAGCTTGAGTGGTTCTCCCAACTGAGAAGTGGCAGCGCCTGCTACCGTAGAAAAAAATAATAAAGAGAGAACAGCAGAAAGCTGGATACCTAACATGGATTACGCTCCGAAGTTAATAAGTTATTAACACGGGTAAAAGCGTAGACCTAAATAACCATGTGCAGTGTGATAGATATCTTAATAATTCAATAGATTATAGTGAAAAAGAAAGACGGTGGCGAAAGTATTAGCTTTGATGGATACTCCTGGCAACTCAGGCTTAGCATTGATTGCGTCGCTTCAAAGTACTGATGCTGGCGCGGGGCGATCGTTAACTTCTTCTCTTCAGGTACAGTACTGTTCACCCTTCCAGTTATGGATGGTTCTTTGGCGGTAACTTCGTCAATTGGCCTAGCGGTTGCTGTGATGTTTATCTTCAAGTTTGTTGGTGCAATACATGGGTCGTATTATGGGACCAATTGGTACTGAAGGTCGTTATATCCCGGTGATGATCGCGATTTCGGTATTGAATGCCTTTGGTGCAATGTTCTTGATGAACATTATTTTGTAACGTGACTTTTAACGGTTAGCTGCTATTGACGGTTAGCTACTATTAACGGTTAGCTACTAACAGCTTTTAGACGTTACAAAAAAGGAAACCCCGTTTGGCTTTCACCAAACGGGGTCTATTCTTTTCGTAGCCATCCTGCTACTGCGCGTTACTTATCTTTCAATAGGTAACTGGTGCTCCCTGCATCGTTCCTTGACTTGGCTAAATCCTTTAACCTATCCAATTCATCGCCTTCCTAGCGGTGTCCTTGCTAACTCATCATCCTGACAAGCGACTCTATCCTAGAGCAAAACTTCCTTGCTGATAACTCATCCTAAGTCATCAAATCTTCATCCTGAAGATACCTAATCCGTTAGGCTTTTTCCTGTTCCTGCCAACTCCCTGTCGACATGTGTATTAAACACTGCAGAGGCTTTACTCACAATCCACCTCAAGAAATAAATGTACTCACTAACCGAAAGAAATATGCGTGGATTCATACAAAACAAGGGGTTGGGTTTGTATTTTAGGAATTTTCTGCGAAGCTTGATTGTGATCTCTTACGTTCGGTGTGAGAGATCTCTTACAAGTGCTCGGGCGTGATTATCATTTTATCTTGGCGGTTAATGTCGAAAAGATAGAAAAGAACACTGAGTTAAGACAAAACAATAGGGAAATATGATGGTTACAGCACTTTACGCAGCTCTGCTGACGGTAGTAATGATTTGGTTGGCGATTGAAGTTATTAAGCAAAGACGAATCAATCTTGTTGCTCATGCCGATGGCGGTGTTGAGTCGTTACAGATAGCACGTTCGGCACAAAGTAACGCGATGGATTACATCCCAATCACGGTGATTTTGATGGGGTTGCTAGAGATGAATGGGGCTGGTGTGTGGCTTATTCATGTCATTGGTGTGGCGTTTATTCTGGGGCGAGTGATTCACGCTAAAGGGATCTTAGCGAAGAATTTCAAAGGCAGAAAAGTGGGTATGGTGTTAACGCTTATCTGCATGATCTCTTTGATTGTCCTAAACTTAGCTTACCTACCTTTTGATAAAATGTTCTAGGGAGCATTATGGCATTGCGCCTTCCTCCTGCTTGGGCGATTGTCCTTGCAGGGCTAATACTCAACATCATGGCGATTGTCATGTCGAGCTTGGTGTTGGACAAAATTGAAGCGGAGAAATCGGAATACAACGATCGTAAATACGGTAATGTGTACTCTATACAACTGTCCTGGAATACGATCGAAACCTTAGAGCGTAAGCGTGAAGCGATTCTGATTCACCTTGATAAGCTATCCCCAGAAATCGCTCAACCTGCCACAGTTCTTGATGAAGCGCTTCGCGGACAACTTCGGAGTTGGGTGAGTGACGAGGTGCCGGCCATCTCGTTGGCTAATTTACCTAAGCTTATGATGCTGATAAACAATGCCCAAGAATCGCAACGATCACGAATTGATGACTACTATTTGGATAATCTAACTTTGGTTGAGTTGATCCAAAAGCTTGATGAGAAAATGGCTTTCTATAAGAACATCGCCCTGTTTCTTCAAGTATTTGGCTTGGCGCTTATCTTAGCTCGCGACCTCGCTAGAAGACCTTAATCTTTAACCTTAATGCCTCCATTTACTTATCGACTTGTATCGTTAGCGAGACTCATTTGGCAGGTTAGGGTGCTGTTGGCCTTGGTACTTTGGTAACTGTTCTTTTAGCCCCTTAAACGTGCTCAGTGCACTGCCTATCGATAACTTGTTCATCAACCAATTTGGCAAGATGCCCCCTGCGTTCGCATACGCGGTGTAGGTGATGTAGGTATTGCCATTAGTCAGCGGTTGCAGTGTCCAAAGTGCGTCCACATCGTAGATTCGAATGTACCCCGACTCTTTCGCCAAATAGTTCGACGCATCCTTTATCGACAAAACAAACTGCCCACCCTCGATGCTGTATTTTGAGTAGGTCACCATGTCTCGATCTCTGGCAGGCCACGGTGCTTTGAATTGGGTATAGACGATGTTTTCATCTTCAGATATCTGCATCAACACACGGCTTTGCGATACATTATCTATCCAGTTTGGCACGTTCTCACTGTCTTCCAATAACAGTAAAAAACCGGAGTAAGTGGTGGGCGTTTGCATCTGTGCTCGTATTTCGACCAAGCCTTCGCTGTGTGGCCTTTTATCAATCATGATGCCATCTTCACTTTTGACGAACTGCCATGGGTTGGCATAAGTCAGTGTCGATAGGGCGCACAGGCCGAGTACCAAAATCTTAGGTAATGTCATTATTCTTCCATAAAAAGAAAAGCTTATCTGCTAGGAGTATAGAATAGAAATGGACTTAGTAGGTGTTGCCAATCGCTTTGGGTTGGCCTCTTTGGGGAAAATCCCAATGAAAACGGAAGCGTTCGGTCGCTTCCGTTTTATTCTTGGGCAATGGATAAGCGCTGTAGGCTAGAGCTTATAGGCTTCTACGGTTTTGATGGTTGTCCAGTTGCTGTTGGCGTCTTGGATGAACTCTTGTGTATTCTCCAGCCAGCGTTTCTGAACCGATTTGTCTAAGTTCAGATACAACTTTCCATCTTCCACCTTCCAAGCGAGAGGGTCGGTTTCAAACTTCTTACCCATGGCTACTCCAAACGCGCAGTAACCGCCATATTGAGGGGCATAGGCTTCTGGATTGGCTCGAAATTCATCTCTGTTTTCACTGCTCGCAAAGTTATAGATCGCATTGTTATAGGTCGCTGTGAACTCAGATGTGCCTTTTACTGGACCTTCATTGGCAAAGTAAGCGACAGGATCATAGCCTTTAATTGCGAGGTTATTGCTGTCGACACTCATATCAAGGTCTGCTGCCATTAACGAAAAGCTGGTGCCTAGTAACGCGGCCATTAGAGTGATTTTTTGACTGGTCGATTTCATGTGTGACATATCAAGTTCCTTGTCAGTGTTGGTTATCTTGTTTGAAATAATTTAGCCCACTCGTCCGGTCTATAGAGGGACAAAAGAACTAAAAACTAAGCGAATCGTTCGGAGGATGCATGGATCTGCTTTCACAACTAATGGAACACTTCTCGATACGCACTGGCGTTTTCTATTCTGGAAACCTGTGTGGAGTATCGTCATTTAACGCGCAACAAGGTAAAGAGGGCCACCTTCATGTATTGAGCGGGGGGGAGTTGAGCTTGTCTAGCGCTCACACGGAACACAGGCATTTGTCGCAGCCTTGCATTGTTTATTTGCCGAAATGGCATCACTGGCCGCGATGTCTCGAACTCAGTTTATTGAAGCGTTCAAACGAGAAGTCGGTGAGACGCCCGGAGACTATGTGCAAAAGTGGCGAGTCTCAGTGGCTCAATCCCTGTTATTGCAAAATAAGCCCATCAACTGGGTCGCTGATGAAGTGGGTTACAGCAGCTATTCGGGATTTTCACGCGCTTTTCAGCATGTTGCTGGGGTGTCACCGCGCCTTTGGCTAAAGCAAAATGTATCGTGAAACGCTCGGCAACCTTACCCAAGATATGGCTATTCGCATCGGGCTGGTCTATGTTTTAGCGGAAATTGTGCAGAGTTTGTTCTTTTCTCAAAAGAGGGTCTAAAAAGGTGGACTTTTTAAGCTTGTCGTAACATCCTGCTCGTCCTATTTTATCTAGACACCAATGAGACGAAGTGCCTGCTGGACATTATTCAGCCTCCCGTATCTCATTAAAGTATTAAGGAGTTCAACTTGAACCTATTTGTAAGAGACCTTACCGTTATCGATTCTTCATACATCTGTGAACACAGAGGGGTCGTAGGAGATAGTTGGATTTTAGATGTCACCATGTCTGGTGAACTTAATGAAATGAGCATGGTGCTGGATTTTAGTAAGGTCAAAAAGCAGATCAAACAGCTTGTCGATGAGCACGTTGATCACCGTTTGCTGCTGCCAATGCAAAGCGCTGCAGTTGTTCTTCAAGCGAGCAAAGCGGGCTACTCTAAGGTTGATGTGTTGCGTGGTGACAAGAGTCTTCATCTACATTGCCCTGATGAAGCATATTGCCTGATTGATGCAGAAGCGATCACCATCGAGAGTGTGACCGCTCATGTTTATCATATTCTGCGTGATAACCTTCCAAGTAACGTCACAGGGTTAGAGATCACCCTACGTCATGAGAACATTAATGGCGCGTTTTACCACTACACCCATGGTTTAAAAAAGCATGATGGCAACTGCCAACGCATCGCACATGGCCACCGTTCTCCAGTCGAAATCTTGGTTGATGGTCAGCGTGACGAGCAACGCGAACAAGCATTTGCTCAGCGTTGGGAAGACATTTATTTAGGTTCTAAAGAAGACCAAGTTTCAGTTTCATCACTTAACCTGAGTGAAAACGCGAACAGTGTTAATGATGAAAGTCACTATGGCTTCCGCTACACCGCGCCACAAGGCGAATTTGAGCTAGCGATTGCTAAGAGTGAGACGGAAATTTTACCGACAGATACCACGGTGGAATTACTTGCTGGCTATATCGCGGATCAAGTTGAACCGAGCCTAGCAGAGAACCAATCACTACAAATCGTCGCTTATGAAGGTGTTGGCAAGGGCGCAATGGCGTTCCGATAACACTCCAGCGAGTGACACAGTCTCATTACTGACATGATGAAATAAAGGCAAGATAATCCGTTATCTTGCCTTTATTTTTGTGCGCCGAGCATGGCGTTGATCTAGGAGGTGAAAGTCCTCTACGGGCTCAGT